>JAJKIL010000262.1 GCA_021154515.1 Niastella sp.
GCATCTGATTATGTTACGGGTACTATTTTGACCGTTGACGGTGGTTGGATGGGGAGGTAGAGTTGGGGAGTTGACCAGTTGACGAGTTGACAGTTAACAAGTTGACAAGTTGACGAGTTGAGAAGGAAGAAGGATGTAGGGAGAATAAAGGAGGAAGTTGATAGAGTTAATATAGTTGATAGGGTTGATAAGGTAGACAGGGTTTAAGTTATAAATGCTTCATGGCCGCGTCGCGGTTTTCTGCCGTCTGCCCGGTCTCTCGAAGCCTCAAAAACAACAATTAAAAACAAAGAAACCTAATCATGGATAATAGATTCGCAATAAGCCCCAACGAAGCAAAGCAAATGGATACGGCTGCTTTGCGTAAGGCGTTTTTGATAGATAAATTATTTGAAGCGGATGCTGCACATTTTACTTTGTCGCATTACGACCGGTATATTGCAGGGGGTGTTATGCCCGTAAAAGGCGCCGTAAGCTTACCCAATCCTGAAAAGTTGAAAGCGCAGTTCTTCCTCGAAAGAAGAGAAATGGGCATCATCAATGTAGGTGGTAAAGGTACCATCACGGCCGATGGACAGAAATATGAATTAGATTACAAAGAAGCATTATACATTGGTAAGGGAACAAAAGAGGTGCAGTTTGCATCAGCCGATGGCAGCAAACCCGCCAAGTTCTATATCAATGCAGCGCCAGCGCATCATACCTATCCCACCAAAAAGATTGCCCGCGCCGATGCGGATGTGGTGGAACTGGGCAGTCCGGCAACGGCCAATCACCGCGTAATCAATAAACTGATCGTAAACAGCGTGCTGGAAGTTTGTCAACTGCAAATGGGCATGACCGAATTAAAAAGCGGCAGCGTGTGGAATACCATGCCGGCCCATACGCACGACCGCCGGATGGAAGTATATTTCTATTTTGAAGTACCACAGGGACAAAGCGTTTGTCATTTTATGGGCGAACCGCAGGAAACCCGCCATATCTGGATGCAGAATGAGCAGGCGGTGATCTCGCCCAACTGGAGCATTCACTCCGGCGCCGGAACTTCTAACTATACCTTTATCTGGGGTATGGCCGGTGAAAACCTCGATTATGGTGATATGGACCATTGCGCTATTACCGAGTTGCGCTAATGAATTATATATATGTAGCTACGTCCCGATACGCCTTACGGCTATCGGGACGTTTGTTTATAAGTTAGCAAGTTGACGAGTTGAGAAAGTGAGTGGTGAGCAGGCTTGCGAAATCGAAACTCACTAAATAAATAGGGGAATGCGGCAACATTCCCCTGCTTAAAGCCAAAACAGGTTAACGTGAATGGTTTACCTGTTTCCATTATTCATCTTTAAACTGTCTAAAGGTATGAAAAAATTTCATCCGCCAAAGACAGATACCTTGCTTTACGCGGCATTCGCCTTTGCTGTAAGGAGTATGAAACTAACCCTGGCCTGCAACACACTCTTTTGGCCAATTCCAAATAAATAATTATAATTGTAATAATGACATTATTGTCTCTGCAATTGCTTTAGGGCGCACCAGGCAGGCCTTCTATTAGTCTGGACATCCGATGCCTGGCCGGTGGCATCACCTGAACGATAGGCCAACGTTTCCCGGGAACGTGATGGAGAGAGTAAGAAAAGTAGTACTTTGGTATTTACAAGGCTTAATAATGCTGGTGTTGCTGTTTTGGGAAAAAGAAAAGTTTGTAAGTTATTGAGTTAGTAAGTTTATTAGTTAAATGCAAACTAATGAACTCAATAACTAACAAACTAACAAACTCAATAACTAAGAACTAAGAATAATGAAACAACGATTTGCTTTTTTGCTATTGATCTTAACGATGCTTGTTGGAAAAAACTATTCCCAGGTAAACCACACCCTGGTGGTAAATGCTGCACAGACAAAAGCCACTATTGATCCTACCATGTGGGGGATCTTTTTTGAAGATATCAACTTTGGGGCCGATGGTGGTATTTATGCTGAGCTGGTAAAGAACCGGTCGTTTGAATTTTTTAAACCAATGATGGGCTGGACGGTGAACCGCAAAAAGTTGGTGGAAGGTGAACTGCTGGTGATAAACAGGGGCGAAGAAAATACCCGCAATCCCCGCTTTCTGCGCGTTACCATGAACAATGCGGTAAAAGGCGATCTGGGCCTCACTAATGAAGGCTTCCGCGGCATGGGTATCAAAAAAGGACTGCGCTATGACTTCTCTGTATTATATCGTCAACCAGAGGCACATACGAAATTACATATTGAACTCACAGACTCAACAAAAAGAGTGGTGGGGGATACGGTGTTGTCGCTAACCGAAGCAGGCGACAGCTGGCATAAAGCAGCCGTAACTTTTCATGCCAATGAAACTTTATTAAAAGGCAGATTGAATATCTGGTTCGAAGGCAATGGTACGGTTGACCTGGATATGATCTCGCTGTTCCCCGGTGATACCTGGAAGAACCGCCCCGGTGGCATGCGCGCCGATATGGTACAATTGCTGGCCGACATGAAACCCGGTTTTATCCGTTTTCCCGGTGGTTGTATTGTAGAAGGGTTCGACCTTACCAACCGGTATCGTTGGAAAAATACAGTAGGCCCAATTGAAGAAAGACAACTGATGATCAACCGGTGGAATATTGAGTTTCCTTATCGCAATGCACCGGATTATTTTCAAACATTTGGGTTGGGTTTCTTTGAATACTTCCAGTTGGCGGATGATATTGGTGCAGAACCATTACCTATTTTGAATTGTGGGATGGCCTGTCAGTTCAATTCTGCAGAGCTGGTTCCCATGAAGGACCTCGATCCATTTATCCAGGATGCATTGGACCTCATTGAATTTGCCAATGGCGATGTAAATACCAAATGGGGTAAGGTACGGGCCGAAATGGGCCATCCCGCTCCGTTTAACCTGAAGATGATGGGCATTGGCAATGAGAACTGGGGACCACAATATATTGAACGGTTAAAAGCATTCCAGGCAGCTATAAAAGGAAAATATCCCAATATAAAATTGATCTGCAGCTCAGGCACCGATCCCAATGGCGAACGTTTCGATTATCTGAACGGCGAGCTGCGCAAGCTGAATGCAGACTTTATAGATGAACATTATTATCGCAAACCGGAATGGTTCCTGCAGAATGCGCGTCGTTATGATAATTATCCGCGTACCGGTTCAAAGGTTTTTGGTGGTGAATACGCCTCCCACGTTGATAATACGGTGGGCAGCAAGCGCAATACCTGGCTGGCAGCGCTGTCAGAAGCGGCTTTCATGACCGGCTTGGAACGCAATGCCGATGTAGTAGGCATGGCTTCCTATGCACCGTTGTTTGCGAATGTAGATGGCTGGCAATGGGCGCCCGATCTTATTTGGGTGAACAACCTGCAGGCATATGGCACACCCGATTACCAGGTGCAAAAATTATTCTCCCTGAACAAAGGTTCCAAAGCAGTACCCATTACTTTAAACAAGGATGCAGTGGCCGGGCAGGACAGTCTGTACGCTTCGGCCTGTATCGATGCCGCTGCCAATGAACTGATCATTAAAGTGGTGAACGCCTCTGACAAAGCACAGAACAATACCTTGCAACTGGATGGCGTAAAAAAGCTTGCCGCCAAAGGCAAATTGTTAACCATGCAGTCAGACCTCACCGCGGTGAATTCATTCGACAGTCCAACCAACGTAGCCCCTGTTGAATCAACGATTGCAATAAAGAATAAAAAAATAATCCTGAATACAGCACCTTATTCATTCAGCGTGTTACGGGTAAAGTTGGATTGATGTTTTTATCAAATCATTCAAACCAGGTTGACCCGTTAATCAGTTGACCAGTTAACCAGTTGATAGGCTTCATATGGTATACGTAATGAAGTATTTAATCATATACCTGTTTTTTTTCCTGAGCCTGTCTTCAGTCGCTCAAACCATTCCTGCGCACGATCCTGTTCTGATAAAACAGGACAGTGTATACTATATGTTTTGTACCGGTCAGGGCATTACTGTGTGGTCGTCGGTAAACAGGGTTGACTGGAAGAAAGAGGAACCGGTATTTGCTCAGCCACCTGCATGGGTCTTAAAGGAGCTGCCTGCTTTTAAAGGACATACCTGGGCGCCGGATATCAGCTTTCATAACGGACAATATTACCTGTATTATGCGGTTTCCGATTTTGGCAAGAACACTTCCTGCATAGGCGTGGCTACCAACAAGACCCTGCATCCCGGTTCGCCTGATTATCATTGGGAAGACCAGGGCAAACTGGTTCAATCAGTGCCCAACCGTGACGACTGGAACGCCATAGACCCTAATTTGTTTGTTGATGATAATGATACGGCCTGGCTAACCTTTGGTTCATTCTGGGGTGGGATAAAACTCGTAAAACTCAACAATGATCTGATCTCATTGGTGCATCCCGAAGTATGGTATAACCTGGCCAGCAGAAGGAATGATCCCGGCAATACTGCCATCGAGGCGCCCTTCCTGTTTAAGAAAGGAAAATACTATTACCTGTTTGTCTCTGTAGATTTTTGCTGCCGCGGGTTAAAAAGTAATTACAAAGTGTTGGTGGGTAGAAGTGAAAAAGTAACCGGTCCGTATGTTGATAAAAACAATGTGGCCATGATGAAGGGCGGCGGTTCATTGGTAGCGGCAGGCGATACCACCAACTGGGCCGCAGTAGGACATAACTCAGTGTATACTTTTGATGGTAAAGATTACATCGTATACCATGGCTATGATGCCAAAGACAATGGCAAACCGAAATTGATTATCCGCGAATTGAATTGGGATGCCGCCGGCTGGCCGGTGGTAGCACCCTGATTCAATTGGGTTAAACCTCAAACTTTTGATGCCTGACAATGAGGGCATTACAAGGATTTCTTCGCAACTTCTTCGCAACTCCTTTTAGACAGCTCTTAGACTTCTTCGCAAATTTGCGAAGAACTTGCGAAGGATTTGCGAACGTGGGTAAGATGAGTCTTTGCTCAGTCCCAAAGAAATGTAAAAGAAATTCAGCCGTCACTCCTGCTTTTACAGGTATAGATTCAATCCTCTTTCCGCCTAAAAATGCTGTTCGTCACACCGCTTTGCGAAGCTCGTCCCATCAGCTCTCGAAGCCCGTCACATAATTGAAAATCGAATGAATAAGAAAGGTAAGTTTGTAATTCGTACGTGACAGTTCTTTGAAAAGATGGAAAACAAAAGCCTGCCCCGCAAAGCAGGACAGGCTCTTAAAAAAGCGGGTACGGATAATCGAAACTGACTGAACTGACTTGTTGTAAAATACCACCTGCCTGTGAGCCGGACGGCAGATGGTATTTACGGGTCTGGATTACAAATAATATAGAGTACGATTCAAGCTTTCGTTTTATTTCCACTTAAATGGTAAGAACCAGTTGGCCGGGTTCATTAATTTGCTTTTAATCGTGGCTGCCATCCCCGCATTGCCGGCCTTTTCAAATTTTGAAGCTACACGGGAAGCCAGGAAGCCGGGATCATTTCTTCTGATGGCAAGCCGCATCAGGTCCTGCCAGCGGACGCCCTCAAAAGCCAGCTCCAGTCCTGATTCGTTGATGATCCTGTCTTCAATGGTCAGCGTACTGTCGCCGGCAGGCAATGGATCTGATTTTAAATGCGCCCTGCCACGAACGCCTGCATTGCGGTGCCAGGGCGCCCTGTAGCTGGGATAATCTCCCATGCGGGCATCAAAATTATAAGGGTACGCATCGAACGTTTGCTGCGTGTTGCCTACATCGCGCGACTGACCGCCATCGGGATTTGTATCGAAATTATATTTGATGCCATTGTGCACCAATGCGTAGGCGATCCTATGCCGGCCATCCCGATTGGCCGCCTCTGAATAACGTAAATGCAACTGCGCTGCGCGGTATAAGAACCACTTGCCTGGCTTTTCCAGGATATTAACCGGTACGTAGGTGTCTTCAGTAAGGTAATTGTACAGGTATTTGGTGATCACCGGTTGATTGTCCAGTATCTTGTAGGTTAGCTTGCCTCTGGCGTCATAGGGGAAGTTATTCTCCGATTGTACCTGGCTGTTCCAGTTGAGTATAGCGGCCTGGCTGGGTTTTAACAGGTAACTGCCACCCCTGTTCGAGAACAGGTCTATAAATGGATTGGCGGGCTGAAAGCCTTTATCGAAATACAACATCCAGATCCATTCCTGGTTATACAGGGGATCCTGGCCACGGGCAAAAATGGATCGCCAACCGGCAGTGTTCACATCTATCAGTCTTCTTTCATCATACTGGGTAATACGGCCATCGTTCCAGTAACCTACCGCCACATCACTGTTAGTAGTTACCTCGGCATATTTTACCCGGTACATATCCGGATCGGTGCCACCGGTTTCCATTACATCTTTATAGTTTTGCGCCGCTTTTCTGCAATCGTCGGTTGAACCGGTGAAGGCGGAACGCCACAGGTACAGATCACCTAACAGGCATTTCTTGTTGATGAAGAATTTGGC
>JAJKIL010000263.1 GCA_021154515.1 Niastella sp.
GCCAGTACGAAACAGGTGATTGGTGATGCCCAAACAGCTGATTCCTCCACAGGTAAAAACTTTCTGTTGCGTACGACTTTACCAGCCCTGAAAACAACCAGTGTTCCGCAGGAGCAATTCATTATGCTGGGGTATGATGACTTGTATTCCGTACAATATTTCGGCAAAAACCTGCCTCCGGTTTGGCGTACCGAAGGACGTACCATAGAAAAGGAACTGGCCCATGCCGCAGCCGATTATAAAAGTGTGATGAAGCAATGCATTGCCTTTGATGATCGCCTGTATGCGGATGCCGTAAAAGCCGGAGGTGAAAAATATGCGCAATTATGTGTGGCCGGTTATCGCCAGAGTGTGGCAGCACATAAGATCCTGAAAGACCCGAATGGGGAGATCTTATTTCTGTCGAAAGAGAATTTCAGTAATGGATCTATCAATACAGTAGATGTAACCTATCCTTCGGCGCCGTTGTACCTGCTGTACAACCCAGACCTGTTAAAGGGTATGCTGAATGGGATCTTTTATTATAGCGAAAGCGGCAAATTTGCGAAACCTTTTGCGGCACATGATCTGGGAACCTATCCATTGGCTAATGGACAAACCTATGGGGAAGATATGCCGGTGGAAGAATCGGGCAATATGCTCATTTTAACGGCTGCCATTGCCAAAGCGGAAGGGAACGCCAATTACGCCAGAAAGCACTGGAAAACGCTGACCACCTGGGTCGATTACCTGGAGAAAGAAGGCTTTGATCCTGCCAACCAGCTGTGCACCGATGATTTTGCCGGCCACCTGGCGCGCAATGCAAACCTGTCTGTAAAGGCAATTGTGGCTATAGGCTGTTATGCGATGCTGGCCGAAATGATGCACGATGTACCTACCAGTATGAAGTACCGCACCACCGCCATTAACATGGCTAAAAAATGGATGACGCTGGCCAACGATGGCGATCATTACTCTCTTACTTTTTCCGATAAAAACACCTGGAGCCAGAAGTATAACCTGGTTTGGGACAGGGTGCTGAACCTGCATTTGTTCCCGGTGGAAGTGTATAACAAAGAGATAAAATACTATCTCACCAAACAAAATACCTTTGGCTTGCCATTAGACAGCCGGAAAACCTATACCAAAAGCGACTGGATCATGTGGACGGCCACGCTCACAAACGATACAACAGTTTTTAAAGCGCTCACCGACCCGCTTTATAAGTATCTTACAGAAACGCCAACCCGGGTACCATTGAGCGACTGGCACGAAACCACCAATGGAAAACAGGTAGGCTTTCAGGCCCGTAGTGTGGTAGGCGGTTATTTTATGCGTATGCTGGATAAGAAATTTAGAGGAGGAAAGGCAGCAGGCAGAGGGCAAAAGACAATCGTGAAACGTGAAACGTCAAACGTGAAAGGGCTCGCGACAGAGTAGTATTCCTCTCTGTTTTTCAACCCGGTCAACTTGTTAACTCGTCAACTGGTCAACTTGCCTTCCATTTTCAAATTTGCTAATTTTCACATTAACATGCATCGTCGTCATTTTCTCAAAAACACAACACCGGTACTGCTGTTACTTACAAACGGCAAACTGATGTATCGTTCTCTTTCAGAACTGGCTTCCACACGCAATAAAGTAAAGTTCCGGTTTGCGGTGGCAAGCGACGGGCATTTTGGCGAACCCAAAACAACCTGGGAGAGCAATTATACCAGCATTATACAACACATCAATCAGCAACATAAACAAAGCAGGCTGCATACCTGCATCATTAACGGCGATATCATTCATAACGATCCTGCTATGATGCCATTGGCGAAACAACAGCTCGATCAGTTAAAGATGCCCTATTATGTTACGCAGGGTAATCATGACAGAGTGAATGAAGAGGTGTGGCGCAAAACCTGGAACATGCCGTTCAATCATTCCTTCGTAAAAGATAAACAGGTCTTTCTGCTGGCCACTACCTCTAATGAAAAAGGCGATTTCCTATGTCCCGATCTTGACTGGATGCGCGCCCAGCTGGAAAAATATAAAAAGGCGCCGAATGTGTTTATCGCCATTCATATTACACCGGTTAAATGGACGGAATATGGTGTGGATTGTCCGGAGTTTATAGATCTGTTGAAGGACTATAAAAATGTTCGTTGTGTATTCAATGGCCACGATCACGACCAGGACGATATGAAAGAACGGGAAGGTATCCCATTCCTGTTCGATTCTCATATTGGCGGAAGCTGGGGAACTGCGTATAAAGGTTTTCGTATGGTGGAAGTAATGGATGACAATACCGTTGCTACCTATATTCTGAATCCCGATGCAAAAATGAACGAACACCTGTTGCCGGAACGCAAGGCAGGAGTCCCTGTCCCAGTCATCCCAAGCATCCCATAAATCCAGGTTCAGACAGCTTACTGTATGTAATCTACTTTCCCTTTGAGCTCCTGCTCATTCCCGTGCAGATACTCATAATCAGCCCGCGCATAAATTTCAAGCGAATAAGAAGGAGTAGGCGTATCGATGGTGATGAGGTTGATCACCTGGTCGGACAGTTTATATACACGCGTGATTAACGGCTTGTTGTACATAATATAACAAACGCTATCAGGCAAATTCAAAATACCAATTTCTGTGATGATCGATTTGAAGGTGTCTGCATCGCCAAAGCTAAAGCGCAGGGCATGATGAAAGGTGCGCCTGGTATACTCTGATAGCTTTAAATTAATGGCGTTGAACAAAAAATACTTCGGTAGGGTGATGGTGAACGAATTGGTGAACAGGGTAGTGGGGCTCACCCTGGTTTCCACCTGGCTCAGGTATTCGACCCAGGCCGGCGCTTCCAGCCTGGTGCCTTCGAGCAACCGGGCCATATAATAGCTGCCGCTGGTGGTTAAAGAACCGCTTTCCTGTTTACGGGCTTGCGCCAGGGAATCTAAAAAATACCGAGTTCGGGATTGAAACACATTGCTATCTGCTTCATTCAGGGAAGTAATGCGTTTTAGCTTCCAGGTGCTCGTTTCTAAATAGTCCTGTATTGTAATCAGGGATGATCGTTGCAACGACAATAATCTGTTGAGGCTAATATTCTGGGCCACAAGCGCCACGGGCGTCAGTGAACTGGCGAGCAGCATCCACTTTATAAACAGTCGTCTCATAGTCAGTTAGCGATATGGCGCCGAATATACTCACTTTACCCATGGTGCCGTTTTTTATGGGCAACTTCGTTTAGTTAATTTGATTATTGTCAAGTCAGTACAAATTTGTACCGAGGTGAGTACAAATGTGGTATTAGGATGAATTTATATAAGTTGAAACATTGGTAGGGTGAGAGGTACTACCCTTATTGTAAGCGAAGAAAAGTGAATATAGTGCTACAGTACTATAATTTATGAATATAGTACTGGGATACTATAATTGACCAATATAGTACTGTAGTACTATATTGGTTTTATGTCGTTTTTGCCGTTATATGCATGAACGATCCTGATAAAAATCATTAATAAGAACATTGATCAACACTTTGCAATGGGTAGCCTGAGTTCAGCAAGCGATGCGCACGTAGCGGAAAAAGAGTTCACGGGCGCCCCCAACGATAAAGAACTTCAATATTTATATAATTACCTGTTAACCTTGAAAACCCTAGACAAGGTGAGGGTTATAGAAAAACGGGGCTGCCGAAACTTTTCTTCATAATAGAAATACTTACCCGATTCAACTTACATTAATAGCAACCCAGGTTAGCCTGGGTATTTTTTTGCCTGCCAGGCTGGAATTGGTAGATGGTACGGTTTTTTAAGAATTTATTAAAGTTGTTTAATGTAAATAAAAGCAATTAGTTATGGAAACATTAGTGGACAATATCGCCGGGTACGAATATGGTGCAAATGAATTGGCCACCTCACCGGTAACTATGGAAGATCTTGAGCTGTTAAAACAAACCATCACGCTCGATTCAGACGATCAAAAGTTTTTGCGCATGGCAGGTGATGTGCTGGAACCGCAAACTGAATCTATCATCAATATGTGGCGGGGGGTGATCAGTTCAATGCCGCATCTGGCGTTCTATTTTAAAAATGAAGCTGGTAAAACCGACGAACAATATAAAGCAAAAGTGAAAGAACGGTTCAAACAATGGATCATGGACCTTTGCTACAAACCATATGACCAGGACTGGTTGAACTACCAGCATGAGATTGGTTTGCGGCATATGTCGGCCAAAAAGAATAAAACTGATAACGCCAATGCAGCTCCGTTTATTCCCATGCGGTATGTAATTGCGTTTACTGCCGTTGTGAATGATTCCATCAAACCATTTATGGCTAAAAACGGACATAGCCTGGGTGTGATTGAAAAAATGCACAAGGCCTGGTGTAAAGCGGTGTTGTTGCATGTTACATTGTGGACGCGGGCTTATGGCGGTAATGAGTGGTAAGGATGTTTATAAGAATTAAAGAGAACGTAACACAAACGATCATGGGGAAATATTGATACCGGAAAACGATTGTTGAGGCATAGATGCTGAAACAAAGGTGAACGCCCCAGAAAGTGCCGGCTAATATTAGTGTGCGTAATAATTGAGGAGAAAGTTTGTATCGTTTCGCCCGGATCACTACCAATAGTAACCCGCTGCAAAAAACAATGTTCGACAGCAGCCATAACCAGGGTATGGGGGCCAGCAGGGTTGCCTGAACTGTTTTGTTAACACAGGTTACCCGGTCGCTTTTATATTGGAACCATTTCATAGCGACAGAATCCACGGTGTTTTTCTTTTCATTATAAGAAAGAAAACACTCCAACGATGGCAAAAAGAATGTCCTCGAATTAGGCAGAATAAAATATCGCATATAGGCCAACGGGTGATGCAGCATCAGGCTATTGCTGTATTGCGTAAAAACAGGTGCAACGGCATGCCAGGATCTGAAATACCCGTCGATCTTTTTTTGCTCCTGCACTTGATACATATAGGTTTTCAGCGGTGAATTAGCGCTCCATAAAAACTCATCCGGACCTGGCTTTGCCGATGCAGGCAATGTATCAAAATATTGTTTTACTATTTTATTGAGCGCCTTACAATCCGCTGTAGGAAGGTCTTTGTCCTGCATAGAAATATGCGGGTATACTTGCAGGGCATTATTGGCCGCCATCCAGCTGCCAAAGGCAGAAAATACCGCCGTGCCTGTGTCCTGTTGCGTGAGTCTTTTAATATGTTGCATGCCTAAGTACATGGGCGCCACCACCAGAATAATTCCTGAAACTTTGAACAGCCAGTTCCGCCGGCTGAATAATACAGCCGGTATAGCCACCGCCGGCAGGTATAACGCCGTAAAACGGATCTGGAACAGGAGATACAGTAATGCTGCCATTAATAAAAGGTGGATCCAGCCAGGCCGGAATATAAGCCAGATCAACAACGTAAACCAGATAATACTTACACTCGCAAATAGGGGATCACTGCTCACCTGATTACTGAGGTATATAGTAATGGGGTTATATATAAGGAAAGCAAACAACATATGACTGATGCTGTTGCCCAAGGGAAAGAAGAAGCGGAGCGTAAAAAAGAAATACAACACCCCAAGTTGTATGGTCAGGTATTGAACGAAAACGAGGGCTGTGTCGGAAGTGTTTACTCTATGTACCAGCGACAGAAAACGGGAGTATCCTATTGGCCGTACGCTGATGACATAATTGTTGGCAGCCGTATCGATATACGTATAGCTGTCGGTAAAATAACTGGCAAACGGGTAGCAAAGTTTGAAAACGATAAACTGAATAAAAATACCTGCCGTAGCTATGAGCAGGTATTTTTTATTGAGATCATTTTTTATCAGGAACCGTGAAAAGGATTCGGAATCTGTTGGCTGATTAGTAAAACTATCTTTAAGACGTTTTAACCAGGATAATTTGCTGATCATATCGTCGTAAAAATAGGAAAAAATGCGTTAAGCGTTCTGCGTTAGTGAATTCCCAAACGGTAATTTTCTGATCCTTTTTCCCGTTGCTGCGAAAATAGCATTACAAACTACGGCGGCAATAGGTGGCAATGCAGGCTCGCCCAAACCCGTAGGCGCTTCATTGGTAGCTACAAACTGCACTTCTACCTCGGGCGGCGCATCGGCCATCCGCATCATTTTATAGCTGTTGAAGTTTTTCTGTTGTACGGCGCCTTTATCAAACGTGATCTCAGAGTACCAGGCATGGCCCAGGCCATCAACAATGGCACCCTGTACCTGGTTTTCGGCGCCGCTCAGGTTCACTACCTGTCCGCAGTTTACGGCTGCCCATACCTTATGTACTTTGGGTTTGCCATTTACTATGGAAACTTCGGCCACTTCGGCTACATAGGTGTTGAAGGAGTAATACGATGCAAAGCCTTTAAATCGCCCGGGCGTGTTTGTACCCCAGTTACTCATTTGGCTTACCAGGTTTATAACGCTTTTGAATTTCTCCACATCGTAACTCACTTTGCCAACCGGGCTGGTTTTGGCTTTCTCCAGCAATTCAAGGCGAAAGGCGATGGGGTCTTTCTTTAATTCATGCGCAATTTCATCGAGGAAGCTTTGTTCTGCAAAACCAATAGAATTATGGGTAGGGGCCCTCCAGGGACCGGTTTGAATGTTTGATTGAACGCCATGACTGTCGCACCGGTAATTGGCCAGCGCACCCGCAGGGAAGTTTTCCGAGGCAGCCGCACGGCCAGCATTCAGGGCAACCGCGTTCAGGTACCAGCCATCGAGTTCGTTATTGGCGTTAATGGCGGCCTGGTAACGATACATCCCGTTGGGGCGGTAAAAATCGCCCTGCATATCATCTTCGCGTGTCCAGAGCATTTGTACAGGCGCTTTGGCGGCAGCAGAGATCTGGGCAGCTTCCACCACATTGTCGGCACGTAGTTTTCTGCCAAAACCGCCACCCTGCCGGGGCATGCCCAGGGTAATATTGGCTTCGGCAATCCCTAATGCTTTCGCCACATCGCTGATGGCTTTGCCCGGAACCTGGGTGGGACCGTATAAGTCGGCTTTGCCATCTTTTACATCGGCAAAAAAGTTGATGGGCTCCATAGGTGCATGACTAAGCACGGGCACTTCGTAAATACTTTCCATCACTTTTTTGGCGCTGGTCAGGGCCTGTTCTACATTCCCGTCATTTCTGTCGGGTTTGTCGCTTTTTTGCTGAACCAGGTCTTTAAAGGCAGCAATATGTTCAGTGGTGCTTTCCAGTTTGCCAGCGTCTTCCCATTCAACCTTCAGGGCATCACGTCCTTTTTTAGCCGCCCAGGTATTGGTGGCCAGTACAGCTACAACCGTATCGGTGCGCACCACGTTCTTTACGCCGGGTATCTTGCGCGTTTCCGTATCATCGAACGACTTCAGTTTTTTACCAAAAGCAGGCGGGCGCGATACCATGCAAAAGAGCATGCCCTCGCGGCGGGTATCAATCCCAAACAAAGGTTTGCCGGTAAGAATGCCTTTATTGTCGATGTTATTAATGCGTTTACCGATGATCTTGAAATCTTTCGGGTCTTTCAGTTTTATATTATCGGGAACCGGCATGGAAGCCGATTTGGAAGCCAGTTCACCATAGCTGAGTTTTTTACCGCTCGCTTTGTGCAACACAAAACCACTTTCGGTTGAACATTCCTGCTCGGGAACATTCCAGGTTTGCGCAGCAGCGGCTACCAGCATTTGGCGGGCAACAGCGCCGGCTTTTCTAATTGGTTCGTACCGGCCACGAATGGCCCCGCTACCACCGGCAGACTGGTTACCATATTTTTCTTTATCAAAAACCGCCTGGGTAACCACCACTTTATTCCAATCCACATCCAGCTCTTCGGCCAACAGCATGGGCAACGAAGTTTTTACACCCT
This sequence comes from Niastella sp., assembly GCA_021154515.1. Taxonomy (GTDB): domain Bacteria; phylum Bacteroidota; class Bacteroidia; order Chitinophagales; family Chitinophagaceae; genus Niastella. The sequence continues at coordinate 7,850 of JAJKIL010000263.1, forward strand.
GTCCGATCTCGGGATTGGGCGCCATCAGCGTAACAATGCCCTGTGGATCTATAGAGAGATAAGCATTGGGGGAGAAGAGCGGTGCATCAGCCACCGTTTCAGCCGTTGCATTGGCCAGCATTTCAAAACCAAAAAGCACGCCGCCGCCTGCTAAACTGCTAATTTTTAAAAAGTGTCTGCGTGATATATTAGAGGGAGCTTGTTTCATGTATTTTAGTTTTTAAGTTCATAGGAGGTTATTAAGTTCTTAGGTTGAAAACTTCAGTAAACAATGAACTTAATAACTCAATAACTTATGAACTGCTATTTACTTGCATTGCCTGCAGCTATGTGTATTGCCTTTCGAATACGAACATAAGTAGCGCAACGGCAAATATTGCTCATGGCTGCGTTGATATCCTCATCAGTAGGATTGGGCTTTCTTTTTAACAAAGCAACAGCCGCCATCACCTGACCAGCCTGGCAATAGCCACATTGCGGAACGTCCATTTCGTCCCAGGCTTTTTGAACCGGGTGATCGCCGTTTTCGCTTAGTCCCTCGATGGTGGTGATCTTGTTGGTGCCTACCGCTGAAACCGGATAAGAACAGGAGCGGATGGCATTATCGTTCATCAGTACCGTACAGGCGCCACATTGAGCAATGCCGCAACCAAACTTGGTGCCTACCAAATTCAGCTCATCGCGCAAAACCCAAAGTAGTGGAGTATCAGGCAAAACATCAACCGTATGCTTTTTATTGTTGATGGTAATTGTATAGGTAGCCATGATATTGGTTTTGATAAAGTTAATGAAAATCAAACCACATGACGAGCAAATGTGAGCAGCGGTTGTTGCTTGGCAAAAAAATGATGATTGAAGGGAATGTCGGGGTAATTAAGGTTAATTTTTTGTAGCAGGGATTAGTGAATGCTACAGGATGGGGCATAAAAAATGCGCTCCTTTCGGAACGCATTGGCTGAATTGCTCTGCACATCCTAAACAGTTGCATCCTGGATAATAGCATCTGGCGCATGGGTTTTAACCGATAAGATGCCATTATTGCGGCCGGTTTCACTTTCGTATAATTCGCTCACGCCAATCGTTTGGCCATTGGCCGCTTCCAGGGTGAAATATAATTTTCCGTTTGATGCTATCCGCAGATCGTATTTATTATCATCTGGTGCATTGCGTTTTACGGAATCAATTCCGTTCTGGCAGTTTGATTTGGTGGAATAGCCTTCACTGATGAGTATAGTTTCGCCATTGCCGGCCGTCAAACTAAACTGAAATTCTCCATCCACCCGTTTGGTGATTATAAATTTTCCCATTCTAGCAAGGTTTTGGTGCTGAACCGCTAAAATAATATTAACTAACGATTGTGAGTTGAAAAAATATAGAAAAAATGAGGAAGAATGGGAGAGGGAGCGAAGAATTGATTTTGGTCAAGGCTGATGGGATCCTTAATTGCGTTCATTTGTACGCACTGAGTGCCATGCTACTACTTACTACTACGATATTGATTCGGCGACATGCCCATCAACTTGGAAAATAACCGCGAAAAATAATAAGGATCTTCAATGCCCAGTTTATCGGCAATCTCTTTTACCCGTAATTCGGTAAAATGCAAATACTGGCAGGCCAGCTGTATTTTTAAATGATTGAAATATTCGATCGGCGCAAAGCCTGTCTTTTTTCGAAAGAGCGCAGAGTAATGCGACGCAGAAAAATTAACCGACTTCGCAATGACTTCCAGCGAAAGTGATTGGGCAATATGCTGCTGCATAAAACTAATGGACAATTCTACGGGATCATCGGCATGCACCTTCTCCGCCAGGTTAAATTGATCGTCGTACAAAAAGGTGCTGATGTAATGATGCAGACATATATTGGCATAACACAGGTTGTCGTTCCCATAACCACGTTCCAGGCAGGCATACATATCATCAAACAGGTCGAGCCGTTTTTGTTTGAACGCCACCCGGCTGCAATAACCGTTTATTTTTTGCTTAAAAGCTTCCACCATTCTTTTCGACAGGGCGCCGGTGAAATGGATCCAGTAAATTGTCCAGCTATCTTCCTCGGCAGAGGAATAGCTATGGGCAGTACCGGCTGGTATAATAATGAATGAACCCGGCTGCAGGTCATAACTGTTTTTCATTACCTGTACCTTGCCTTTGCCTTCCAGGCAATAAATAAGAATATGCTGATCGCTGCCATGCGTGCGCTGCCGGTAATGGTATTTTGCCTTGGGGTAATAGCCGATATCTGTAATGTATATGCCGGATGCAATGGTGTGGCTGTTGCTGAATTCGGTTACGATCTTCCGTGGGAGCACAATGGACCGTTGGCCCTGAAAACCTTCTCTTTTTTTAGGTACAGGCATGGCAGGCAATTTCTTAATTTGTCTATAAATATAATCGATAAATAATACCCCCGGGAAATAATATTGTCCATCAAATAAATAATAATCTCTATTTTCCTGCTTATTGCTATCCGGCATATTTGTATAATAATTTTCATACGATCAAAACAATGCTGCCATTCATGAAAAAAAGGATTAGTTGCTGCCTGGTATTACTTTTTTGTATGCTATTCTCTCATGCGCAACAGGGAAGGAGTACCATTTCCTTAAACGGGAACTGGCGGTTCATCTCCGATTCAACCCATACCGGTCAAACGTCAAACTGGGCTGCCGGGTTGCCGGCTAAGGCTACCACTGTTCAGGTGCCGCATACCTGGAATGTAATGAAGGGACTGGAGAATTACAGTGGACTGGCCTGGTATGAAAAAACATTCACGGTGCCGGCGCAAAACAGCAATAAACAACTACGGTTAATATTCGATGCGGTCTATCACGATGCCGTGATCTACCTGAATGGCGCTCAACTGGCCACACATCTCAATTCCGGCTATACCACATTTTATGTGGATATTACCAAACAGGTGAAATTCGGCTCGCCCAATAAACTGGTGGTGTCGGTAAGCAATGCGTTTTCTGAAACCAATCTGCCTTACAAAAAAAAGTTCGACTGGTGTAACGATGGTGGCATCATCCGGGGCGTAAGCTTACAGGTAACAGGCAAACCTTCTATTCGGTACGTGCATATTACGCCTGCTGTCAATTGCGTCGATTCAACCGCCAAAGCGCAACTTGATCTTACATTGTGGGAAGAAGAGGTGACAGCAGTACAGGCTGTTGTTCGGATCAATGAAAAGCGGTCGAATAAAACAGTGCTCACCCAATCAGTAGCGTTGACAAAGTCAGGTGATGATTTTAATACAACGCTTGATCTGGGCAAAGTGCATCTCTGGCATTTTAATGATCCTTTTCTTTACCAGGTACAGGTAACGCTGCAGCAAAACGATCAGCCTACCGACCAGGTAACCCATACATTTGGTTGTCGTAAGATTGAGTTACGCGGACCACAACTTTATCTGAATAACGAAGCGGTGCGTTTA
>JAJKIL010000264.1 GCA_021154515.1 Niastella sp.
CATTACGCTGGCTCATTTTGCCTTGCTGCTGCTGACCAAGGCCATAAATAGGTTCATCGCTGTCCAACACAAACGATTGTTGAACGGTAAATGTATTATTGCCTGCATCATTGAAAGGGGTGAATTGTACGCCGCCTTGTTTTTCCTTCAGCAAATATTCACCATTTACTGTTGAATACACTATGGCGCCAGTATTCAGGTTTAGCGCCACATTGAGCGCCGGGGTTTTTAAGTTTACCCAATCAGCCTGCTGCTTAACCTGGAAAGCTGTTTTTTGCGGCGTTTTAATAACGGAAAGACTTTCTTTAGTGAAAGGGCGCTCCTCAGGCGATTTCAGCACTCTTACAGTGGTAGGGCTATAATATTGGATCTCGATAACGGTGGAATTGATTATTGCTTTAATTCCAAGACCGGTTTTTTGAAAGGATTGCGCATTACTACTATTACTTATGGACAAAGCAGTTAACAGCAACAAAAATGTGCTCCATTTGATCATGACAAACATCGTAATTAATTATTCAAAAGGTCAAACCTAATTCAAAAGCAGGCCGCTCTATTGTACAAAAGAGACTTTTTTTTGGCTTAATCCGACTTTTTTACAGCTTCTGGGCTGTGGCTGTTTTTGCGGTTGTTGCTATTTGGAATAGCGATAATTAAAGTGGTCCACGTCTATATAGCCTGCATCCCTGATCGTATTGAAATTGATGAGACCTACCCTGTCGCCCCGGTAACTTCCCCACGTGAGCTGGCTTTTTTTACCAAAAGCAATAAACGATCTGCCATTCACGCTAAAGGAATACTGGTTGATGCCGTTGAGATCCCAGTAAGATCTGAGCCAGATATACCTTCCGCTTATGCGCGGGCCAGTGGTATCCTGTTCGTTCTGACTATAGAACAGTGACCGGCTGCCCTGCTGCTGCCTTACGCCGATCACACTGTAGCTGGTTGTTGAAAAATGGGTGAGGCCCGCCTGCTGCCCATCGGCCATATGGGCAACATCGATCCTGGTGGTTACTGTATTGGAGCTGGTACGCCAGCTTCGCTGCGTTAAGGTATTGCCTGCTCTCATCCATAATTTTCGTTTATCCGCCGGGTTCACGGGAGTAAACGCATGCAGCCGCAAAAAGCCTTTCCTTTCCTGCAGTGACCATTTTTCTGCGCGGGGCTGATAATTCCATTCCCATTGCGGAAGCAGGTGCGTCGAATCAAATTCATCGGGGAATTGAGTTGGAGATTTCTCATTGCTGAGCTGAATGGGCTTTTTGCCATCCCATACCATGTTACCAATTGAATCGGCGCCGGGCTGTCCTATAACAGGCCAGCCATCTAGCCAGGAAACCGGAAGCAAACTGGCTGGCCTTCCCTCCCAATCGCCCGCTCCATGATGCGTAAAGAACCACCACGCGCCATTTTGTAACCGGATCAATCCACCCTGGTTAGGCTCCCTGTCTTTTTCTTTATTTACATGATCGAGCTGCCGTACTTCCCAGGGGCCATAGATGTTAGCGGCACGTTGCATCATGATAACCCTTCCCTCTTCTTTCACTTCACTGAAATAATGATAATAGCGGCCATTGATCTTATACAGCTTATTCGCTTCACTGCCCTTGGCCTGGTAAATAATACTGTCTGACCCCATGATCAGACTCTTGCCATCGGCCGTCATTTTAAAAAGATGGATGTTATACCGCTTATTGTTTTTGGCATCCGGCTCAAAATGAGTTGCGATAAAATAAAGTTGATTGTCATCATCACAGAAGGAGCAACAGTCATCCCAGCCTTTTACATTCCACAACGGATGCAGCGGTTCCCAGGGACCTGCCGGGTTTTCAGCAGAGCTCATAAAAAATCCGTCATCCGGTGTTCCGAAATACACCCAGAACCTGTTTTTGTAATAACGGATGGAACCTGCCCAGATCCCTTTACCATAACAGTTCATTTTATTCCAGTTCAGGTTGGAACTGATACGGGTGAGATCATCCACCACATGGCCGATGATGGTCCAGTTCACCAGGTCCCTGGAATGCAGCACAGCCATACCCGGCGAGAACTGCATGGTTGAAGAGATGGCATAAAAATCATCACCCACCCTGATGGCATCGAGGTCGCTGAAATCAGCCGGCAGAACCGGGTTACGGTAAGTACCGTCGCCCTGGTCGCCCCATTGGCCATTCATCTGTGCTGCTGCATGCAGCCAGGCAAACTGGCTCATAATTACTATCAACAAGATCCGGTTACGCATCATCATTTGAGATTAATAGATATTCCATTCCCATACCCCTTTCACTCCCTGCGTTATCCTGGCCCTGAGATACCGGGCATGGATGTTCAATTCATCTGTATGAGGAGATTGCATTTTAATATCGGCATGACCACCACAGGCCATCCATGTTTGTCCATCTTTCGAATACTCCAGCACATAAGCATGGCCTGCAGTTGGCCTTACAAAATACAGTTCACTGCGAGTGATCTTTGCTGTTTTACCAAGGTCGGCCATGATCCAGCAAGCTGAGTCGGCAGGCGAAGCCATCCATCGCGATCCATTTGCGCCGTCAACGGCAAACAACGGATCAAATTCCTCCGTGCGATGCAACAGGGAATCACCCTCCGGTTTTATGTTCAATGCAGGGCGAATGCTCGACGCGTTCATGTGAATGATCTTTTTCCGCGCCGGCGTTTTTTCAGGAAGCAATGCGCCAACGCCATCCATGGTAAGTTTTACGGCGCGGATGGCGCCCTCTTCGTCAAATTCGAGTTTGTTCACATAGGTTTGCCGGTTGGTGCTCCCCCGGCCAAATTCCAGGTATGCAAAGTAATAATCGTTTGTTCCCGGCATATTGAACACACAGCCATGACCAGGCCCATAGATCTGCCGGTCATAATCAGTGGTGGAGATAACATTATTGCCTTTAGGGAATTCGAATGGCCCCAACGGCGACACCTTGCTGGTAACATACGCATATTGGTATTTTTCCGCACCGCCTATTGTGTACAGGTAATAGTAAATCCCTTTCCGTTTGAAGAAGATCGGGCCTTCAGAGTAGCTGGTATGTGGCGTAGATATGGTCATTTCATTGGTATCAACGGTGGTCATATCAGCATGCAGTTTTGCCGCCTTTCTCCGCTGCCAGTAGATATAAGCCTGCTGATCATCATCAATAAAAATTTCCGCATCGATGCCGTAAGGAGGCTTACCGTTCTTTGACTTTAAAAGTGTTGCGGCAGTAAAAGGCGCATAAAACGTATCGGGGCCCGAAGCCAACCGGAAAGGTCCGTCAGGCGAAGCCGCTACTGCGGCATACATGAACCCGTTGACGGTGGGATAAAGATAATACTTCCCGTTTGCGGCAACGGCCTTACTCGGCGCCCAGTACTTCTGGCCAACAGCCGAAGGAAAATAAGTACCGGAAAAACTCCAGTGCACAAAGTCTTTCGATTTCCATAACACTGGGGGACCTGAGGTTTTGAGGCCGTTGTCGTAGCCATCTGTAGTGGCATAGCAATAAAAGACACCATCTATCACCTGGATGCTGGCATCGGCGATCATGTCAGGGATCAGTGCATGCCCGAAGGGGTTGACGGGTTGCTGCGCCTGCAGCGCAAGTGGACTAATCATCGTTATCAATGACACAAGGAAGCCATGCAGGCTTATATAAAATTTCATATGGCAAGTTACGGTTCGTGAAACCAAAAATAGTTGCCCGGAACAAACAAAAGACGGGGTAAATATTTCAAAAAAGGGGGGTAAAGCAGGAAGCGTTGTTGTAAAGTCCCGTAAAAATAAAAATGGACCGTCACGGTTGAGCTGAGACGATCCATTTCTCTGAGGTTCCGAGCAGATTCGAACTACTGTAAAAGGTTTTGCGAACCTTTGCCTTCCCACTCAGCCACGGAACCATATTTTGAAAATGGTGTAACCTTTAAATAAATTTCATAGCCGATAGTTGGATAATAATGCCTATGATCGTACTTTTCTAAAAGCAAGGATCCCGGAATGTGGTAAATAATCGCTGTACCGTATTGTAAGTTTCAATATTCCGGAGGCGTTCCAAAATTGTTAGATCAACCAAAGGAACTTATTATGAATTTACACAAAAAAATTATTCCCAGGAAGATACCTGATACAAATCATTTCTTTAACGGTCAGAAAATCTTCACTTCGCCCATGCTTCCCCTTCGGGTGTACGTCTCCACTTAAAATAAGCATCCATTACTTCAAGCGATTTTGCATCCGGTACAGGTCCTGTATGCGGTATTTGATTGAATTACATCACTACAGGGTTTTTATATCTGAATGCTGGTGTTGCAGGAAGTTTATTACCGTTTGGATCGCCATACTTTGCAAAGTTGGTCCAATAAGTAGCCATAGCTTCAGCTATTTCCAGATCGCTTTTAGTTGTCTGCGGATCCGATGCATTAAGATGTTTAAAAACATAGGCCACATCCTGCGCATGCGGCGACCCATAACCATAACGGGGAGAACCTGCAGGATAATCGGGATGCTGATCGAAGTAGTAATAAAACACTTTCGATCTCCCGGTCTTCGATTGCAGTCTTGCCCAACTCCACGTATGCCATCCAAATGCCGCATCACGGGTTAAGTCTCTTGCTGTTTTTGGAACTGTAGTTGAATCAACCGGATAAGCTTTTAAAAGGTCGTCAGCAAATTTGCCGTAACGTGTTTTTACGGCAGATATGTAGTCTGCAGGTGTTTTGGGCGGTGAAAAGCTCGCGCCCTCATCAGAGTTGTAACCAACCATAATAGCAACATCATTATATTTACCTGCTTCATATAACTTGTACTGATCCGCTGGTATCACCCATCCATCAATAATAGGCCATGCAAGTCCTCGTATTGCAGGAAGTTTATCTGCATCGAGTTTTCTCAGGTCTGCAATCGAAGAAAATCCCGCATTCTTTACATAAGCTTCACCTGTACTTTCTGCATCGTGGAGTTTTTTTAAATTCTCTCCGGGGAAAAGAGTGGTTCTTGATGGTCCGAAAGAACCCCCGCTTTGGGAGATAGCGCCCCGGAATAATCCTTTTGCGAGCGGCGATGCACACAACATGCTCACTGCAATGCCGCCTGCGGATTCACCGAATATGGTAACTTTAGCAGGATCGCCTCCAAATGCTGCAATATTTTTTTGAACCCATTTAAGCCCTGCAATCATATCAAGCAAACCATAATTTCCTGAAACATGATTTGGACTTTCCGCACTTAATTCGGGGTGTGCTAAAAATCCAAGTTGACCAACCCGGTAAGCTATGCTAACAAACAGCACTCCTTTATTCGCTAATTTTTCACCGCTATAATTTACATCCGAAGTAGCGCCTCCGTTAAAACCGCCACCGTAAATCCATACAAGAACAGGCATGTGTTCATTTGAAGATCTTGCAGGCGACCATACATTCAGGTACAGGCAATCTTCGCTTTTTCCTGAAGGAGGTGTCCAACCCTGTATAGGACCAGGAGCGAACTTTTTTGCCTGTAAAACGGTGTCCCATTTTTTTACAGGCTGTGGAGCCCGCCAACGCAAATTGCCAACCGGAGGCGAAGCAAAAGGAATACCTCTGTAAATGGTTAATCCATTTTCAAATACTCCCTGAACTAATCCATCCTCCATTTTAATAGCGGC
>JAJKIL010000265.1 GCA_021154515.1 Niastella sp.
ATGGATGTTTCTACCGATGGCACCATTCACCCTGAAGAAGCGGTGAAACAAGCCAGCCGGATCCTGATCCAGCACCTGATGATCATCACTGACGAGAACATCACTTTCGATAACAAAGAAGATAAGAAAGAGGATGTGGTGGATGAGCAAATGCTGCAACTGCGCAAAATACTCAAAACCCCACTCGAAGACCTCGATCTGTCTGTACGCGCTTTCAACTGTTTGAAAGCTGCAAAGATCAACAGTTTGAGCGAGCTGGTTCAATACGAACAGGAAGATCTGATGAAGTTCAGAAACTTCGGTCAGAAGTCACTTGCTGAAATTGAGCAGGTACTGGCTGAAAGAGGTTTGCACTTTGGTATGGACTTAAGCAAGTTGGGCTTAGACAAAGAAGAACTCTAGTATATTTATAATGTAGACTGTAATTCCTGACACGGTACAGTCGATAAAACAACAACGTCATGCGTCACGGCGACAAAATTAACAACCTGGGCAGAACGGCCTCCCACCGGAAGGCGTTACTGAAGAACCTGGCTAGTGAACTGATTAAGCACAAGCGTATCAATACCACATTGGCAAAAGCAAAAGCACTGCGCACATTTATCGAGCCGCTGGTAACAAAGGCTAAAGATAATACGACGCACAATCGTCGTGTAGTGTTCAGCTACCTGCAAAATAAAGAGGCAGTTACCGAACTGTTTGGCGCTATCGCCGAGAAAGTTGGTGGCCGTCCTGGTGGTTATACCCGCATCATTAAGCTGGGTATCCGCTTGGGTGATAATGCTGAAACAGCTATGATTGAACTGGTTGACTTCAACGAGATCTACGGAAAAGGAAAAGGCGAAGTTAAAGAAGCTGCGAAGAGAACCCGTCGTGGTGGAAGTGCCCGTAAAAAGGCTGATGACACAGCTGCCGCTCCTGCCGCTGAAGCAACAGAAGAAAAACCAGCAAAAAAAGCAGCAAAGTAAAAATGACCGAATTGGTTTTTATAAAGGAGCAAGACTTTTATTAGTCTTGCTTTTTTTTTGCCTTGCCGGAATTTGGCTTCGAATATTTAATATCCTGTGAACAAGAAATTGAACTGGTACGTTAATTATTGTGTTATTTTTGCAAAATTTTTTTATAGTAAGATGTCGAATACGCTACAAAAACCCGCTGTTTTGTTATTGGAAGATGGCACCATTCATTATGGTAAAGCCTTTGGAAAAATAGGCACTACAACTGGTGAAATTTGTTTTAATACCGGGATGACCGGTTACCAGGAAGTATTTACTGATCCCAGTTATTATGGGCAGGTTGTTATTATGAACAATGTGCACGTAGGTAACTATGGAACAAAAGACACTGATGTTGAATCTGATAGTGTGAAGATCCGCGGAATGATCGGTCGCAACCTGGAAGAACAATACAGCCGTAAACAGGCTACTGAATCACTTGATCAATACCTGATCAAAAACAATATCGTGTGCATTGAAGGGGTTGATACCCGCGCCCTGGTAACGCACGTGCGCACAAAAGGCGCCATGAACTGCATCATCTCATCTGAAATAACCGATGTTGAGCAGTTGAAGAAAGAACTCGCAAAAACGCCCAACATGGACGGCCTGGAACTCGCCAGCGTGGTAAGCACCACCAAGCCATATACCCTCGGCGATCCCAACTCACCGGTTAAGATTGCGGTGCTCGATTTCGGCACCAAACAACACATTCTTACCTGCATGGTGGAGCGGGGCGCCTATGTAAAGGTATTTCCTGCCAAAACGCCTATCAGCGAGCTGAAAGCCTTTGCACCCAATGGTTATTTCATCTCCAACGGTCCTGGCGACCCTGCAGCGATGGATTACGCCATCATCACCGTAAAGGATGTGCTGAAAGAAAAAGTACCTACCTTTGGTATTTGCCTGGGCCACCAGTTAATAGCCCTGGCTAATGACATCAATACGTATAAAATGCACCATGGTCACCGTGGCCTCAACCACCCGGTTAAGAACCTGCTTACCGGCAAATGTGAGGTAACTACGCAAAATCATGGCTTTGGTGTTGATCCTGAGTCTGTAAAGAAGGCTAAAAACATCGAGATCACCCACGTGAACCTGAACGATGATTCTATCGAAGGCATCAGAATGAAAGATCAACCGGCTTTTTCGGTTCAATACCACCCCGAAAGCACGCCTGGTCCGCACGACAGCCGTTACCTGTTCGATGACTTCATCAATTTGATCAAAGAGCATATGAACTAATATAAAAGGCAAAAGGTGGGTCACTCTTTGAGAGTGGCTCACCTTTTTTTATTATTATTAAGCATGAAAATAGCTATCATTAACGGTCCAAACCTGAACCTGTTAGGAAAACGCGAACCCGGCATTTACGGCAGCACTTCCTTCGACGATTACCTGGCTACATTGAAAAGCAAGTACCCCCAGGTAGAGATCCATTACTACCAGAGTAATGTGGAAGGCGAGCTGATCAATGAATTACAGCGGGTTGGTTTTGATTACGATGGCATTATCATGAACCCCGGTGGTTATACCCACACTTCCGTAGCTATCGGCGACGCCATAGCGAGCATAAAAACTCCGGTAGTGGAAGTACATATCTCCAATGTACATGCACGTGAGGAATTCCGTAAACTGTCACACGTTTCAGGTAAATCGGCTGGCAGCATCATCGGGCTCGGGTTGAAAGGCTATGAGCTGGCACTGCAATTCCTGACCACGAAATAACACTGATACAAACAGACAATTACGCTGTTACATTTGTTGTCTTTTTCATAAGAACCCCATTGAAAAAATGGTTAAATTTAAGAATGAGACACCTTATACTATTCAGCACAATACTGCTGTTAACGATGCACGCCGGGGCGCAATCTGCCCGTAAAACGCGTACTATAACCACCTCATTTTCGAAGAACGGCACCATTTCGGGGGATACCACATTCTTTAAATATGATGGCCAAACCAATGGCCAGTTCGGTGCCCTGACGCGGTTCTTTAACAGGAACCTTCGTGTTCCAATGGCAGCGGATGGATCGGGAATGGAATTAGGGACCTGCAACCTCTTTTTAATAGTCGATACAGCCGGCAAGGTAACGAAGACCTGGTGCGACTCGGTAACCAATACTGCGGTTGAAAAGGAAGTTTTACGTGTTGCAGGTAAACTGGCCACCATGAAACCCACTACCATCAAAGGAAAGCCTGTTTTTACAAAAGTAATGGCTTCAATAATTATGGCCTATGGCAAAGATAATGAACCTTATACGGGCAGGCAGGCAGACGTCATTGTTATAGCTTATGACCCCGTTCATAAAAAAGCGCTCGGCAGGTAACAGCTGCCGGCACCGGGTGTTGAACCATGACAATGAAAAAGCCAGGGTTGGCGTTATTATTGCGGGTTATTACCATTATGAAATCTGTTATCATGCGTTTGATCTTATTTGTGTTCGTGTTGAGTTCTATGAGCAGCTTTGCCCAATGGAAAAGCTATAAACTTACTTCATCAGGCGATACCCTGAACCGGATTGATAAAATTAACCGTAAATGGGGGCCCTGGAAAATACATTACGATAATGTACGCGGCGAAGCCGGGTATGAAGAGGAAGGCTGGTTCGAAAAGGACCGGAAGGAAGGAGAGTGGCGTTTATATTCCCTCATGGGCGACCTGGTAGGCATAGAATACTATAAATGGGGGCTGAAGGACAGCGTTTGCCGCTATTTTACCAAAGATGGCCAGTTGAAGCTTGAACAAAGCTGGAAGGCGCTGAACCCCGATAAAGAATATGATACACTGGAAATTGAAGACCCCGATAAATTTGATACCTACCGCACCGTGATCGTAAAAAATGAAGGCGCGGCTATTAAACACGGGGTATGGAAATATTATGATCCCGTCACCGGCCAGGTAGTACGCTCTGAAGTATATACACTGGGAAAACTGGAAGAAGCAGCCAAAGCCCCGGTAGCCACAGAAAAGAAAGCGGTAGCCAAACCAAAGGAAGTGGTAGAGTTTGAAAAGAAGAATTCGGGTAAGAAGAAGGTGAGGTATAAAGATGGAAGCGTGGGTGGGTAATAAACAAATGTGAAAATGAAATTCAAAAATACAGATATAAGAAAAGCCCCGGATTTACCCGGGGCTTTTTCATTATAAGGAGCTGTTGTTAGCTTGCTAATTGCCTGTTGTCAATTGCCTATTTCTTGATGAAGCGGCTGGTCAATGTAACATTGCCGGCTTGTGCTTTCAGGATGTACATACCACTTACAAGTGTGCTCACATCTACAGTGGTGTTAAGCGCACTGCCATCAGAAGCCAGGTGGGTGAATTTCACCAGGCGGCCGTTCAGGTCAAACACCTGTAAACCCACTGAGCCGTTCATACCATCGGGCAGTTGAACCTGCAGTAAATCTCTGGTGGGGTTAGGGAATACCGCCATGCTGGTGGTTAACTGACCATCGAATTTAATGATGAGTATTTTGCTGTATTTGATGGCGCCATCTATATCCTGCATGTTCAACCGGTAATAGTTGCTGGTTGACATATAAGGGCTCTGATCGGCAAATGAGTAATTTTTGGTAAGGCTGCCGTTTCCGGAAGCTGCTACCTGGCCAATGGACTTGTAAGTTTTACCATCGGTGCTGCGCTCGATCACAAATTGTTTAACGCCTTCTTCGCTGCTGGTTTGCCATTGCAATACTACTTTGTTGGTTTGCTTTTGCGCATAGAAAGATGACAATACCAATGGCAACGCAACCGCATCGTTATTAAATACAGCCAGCACTACATTGGGGGTGCTTTGAGTGTTAGCGACTGCATATATTTTGTTTCCTGATAATAGCATGGCTGTCGGGGTTACGTTGGCGCCTATTGAGCCGGTAGCTATACCATTAAGGCCAGCCCCAAAATTACCATCAAGCGTGCCTGCATTAACGCCTGTGCCAATATAGCGTACCAGCATAAAATCGAAAGTGGGGCCGCCACTGCCGTCTGTTCCGCCGCCTACAACTATTTTATTGTCGTTTTGAATAGCTACGCTGCTAACACCTTCGTTGCTATGAAAGGTAGCAACATCGGTGACCACAATACCTGGGGTGCCTGTGGTGTTAAATCCGGGATCCAGCACGCCTGCGGCAGAGAGACGGATAAGCGCAATATCCGGATTTCCTCCGGTGGAAGTAGTGCCCGCCACTACTATGTTACCATTGGCGTCAATGGCCACTGCATTTCCTTCATCATGATTGCTATTAATAATATTCTGGGTTTTTATTCCATCAAAATCAAAGCTGTTTACAAACCCACCTGTGGAGGTAAGCCGAAGAATGGCAAAATCCGAATTGGCATTTCCCGAATTACTTGTACCGGCTACTATAATATCGCTGGAAGTTTTGTCGATGGCTATGGCTTTAGCGACATCTGCCCCCGTGATGTTCTGTACAATGTATCCAGGTGTGAGTGCGGGCGAGGGATTAAATGTATTATCAAGCATGCTGCCGTCAGCTGTATAACGGGCTATTATCATGTCCTGATCTACTGAACTGCTGGCGGTGCCAAACCCGGCCACTACTATTTTATCATCACTTTGAATGATCAGTGCATTCACTTCATCAATACCACCAAAATCCGTATTTACCGTACTCTTTAGTGCACCGGAAGTTCCATCAAAACGGGCAACAAAAAAGTCATGGTCGCTTGCGTAGGTCCAACCGGCCACTACTACAGTACCGTCGCTTTGCAACCCAATGGCATTACTATGTGTGGTCAATGTACTAAACCGGTATCTTACGGTACCATTACCGCCAAATGCCAGGTCTAACGTGCCATTATTCAAATAGTGAGAGATGAAAAGGGAGTCGTCAGAGGCGCCTTGGATCCAACCTGTTACATAAATACTGCCATCGCTGGACTTTATTGCCATTCCTTTTGTAAAATCACCTTGACCATCAATATCATTGATCGTATAACCAGGGGTACCCGTTGGATTGAAACCGGTATAAAGTGTACCCGGTTGTGCGTACAGGTACACGCATGTGAATAGCATTAAGAGTGTAGAGGTAAACTGCTTCATAAGTATATATTGTCTTTAGATATAAGCTATATCAGGAACATAGAAATTGGAGTGGAGTCATTTCAAAGGGATTGGCTGATGTAATAACAAAAAAAGGAAGGAACATCATGACCTACAGCATCAATAAGGGATAATGGTACAAATAACAGATTGCTATTGGGAGATTGGAGCCTTAAAACGGTGGAAATTCAAAGGAATGGAGTGCTATATTAGAAAGAAAAACCCAGATTAAGAAGCACCTCCGGATTTTAATTTCAGGTGTGGCAAAAATAATGTATTAAGTACTAATGTGCAATCATCAATTTATCCCCATAAGGGTTTACCATCAGGTAGGTATATTCTTGATAAGCTGTGCTAAATAGAGCGCAAAAAAAATCGTCCCGACAAGGTCGGGACGATCTGTATATGAACCTGTTATTTAAAATCCTTTTTTCTTCTCCTGCGCTTTTTGCATAGGTGTTACCCCTGTTGATTGTCCGCGCGGTTGTTGTTTTGCTTTAAATATAGAAAACTTTGAAGGCGTTGGCATGGTGCCCCAGCTGTTGTTCGATTCATCGATATCAGCCGTTTCACGCATGGGATCCAGTTTAATGGAAGCCACTTCTTTGTCTTTAATGAACAGCTTGTTTACACTGTTCTCATTATGACGCCAAACCTGCGCAGGAATGCGGTCTACCTGTTTGCTGCCATCTTTAAACGTCCATTCTAAAATTACAGGCATTACCAAACCACCTTTGTTGCTTAAGCCTACCTGATAGAAATATTTACCGGCTACTTTTTGTTTGGTAGCATCATCCACCGCTTCGGCAGTGGCAGGTACAGTAACCTGGAAGGCGGTGGTATCAACTTGTTCTAGTCCACGGTCATATCGCCAGTAGAAATCGTGCAAAGTAGTATCCTGATCGGTCAGGAAGTGAATGCTCTTGTCTTCCCGGTTACGTTGTTTTGAGATATCATCAAAGGCAGTAACCATGGGTTTATCTACAACTTTATCAGCAACGGCATCGCCTGCTATGGTACCATTGGGATCAACCTTGAAGGATTTCACGGAGTCGATGGCAATATCGCAGGCATCGGTTCCAAAGAACCAGCCGCGCCAGAACCAGTCCAGGTCTTCGCCGGATGCATCTTCCATAGTACGGAAGAAGTCGGCTGGTTCGGGATGTTTAAATGCCCAGCGGCGTGCATATTCTTTAAAGGCATAGTCAAACAGTTCGCGGCCCATAATGGTTTCGCGCAGCATATTCAACCCGGTAGCTGGTTTGGTATACGCATTGGGACCAAAGCCAATGATGTTCTCTGAGTTCGACATAATAGGTTCCAGCTTGTCTTTTGGCAGTTTCATGTAATCAACAATGGCCCAGGCTGGTCCTTTTCCGCGAATAGGGAATTTATTATCGTATAATTCTTCAGTCAGGTATTCTACAAATGAGTTCAGGCCTTCATCCATCCAGCTCCATTGACGCTCATCGCTGTTAATGATCATGGGGAAGAAGTTGTGACCCACTTCATGAATGATAACACCCAGCATACCGTATTTGGTGGCTTCGCTGTACGTGCCATCCTTATCGGTACGGCCATAGTTGAAGCAGATCATGGGGTATTCCATCCCATTGGCTGCTTCAATACTTTGCGCTACCGGGTAAGGGTAGGGGATGGTGAATTTGCTATAGGTTTTGATCGTATGGGCAACAGCTTTGGTTGAGAACTTGCTGTACAGGCCATAGGCTTCCTTGCCATAAAAGCTCATACACATCACCTTTTTGCTTTCTACAACCGCTGGCATGGCATCCCATACAAATCTGCGGGAAGAGGTCCAGGCAAAGTCGCGCACATTATCAGCTTTGAAGATCCAGGTCTTCTTTGTTTTGCTTTTGGTGGCCTCCGCTTTTTTAGCTTCCTCCAGGGTTACTATTTGAACGGGTTCTTTAGCTGTTTGTGCCTTTGTATAACGGGCCATTTGCGTGGGCGTTAACACTTGTGCATAGTTCTGGCATTCGCCGGTTGCGCCTACCATATGGTCGGCCGGCACGGTCATTTGCACTTTAAAGTTGCCAAAGGTTAACGCAAACTCACCACGACCGGTGAACTGGTGGTTCTGCCAGCCCTGGAAATCGCTGTATACGCACAAGCGGGGATACCACTGGGTAATAGTGAACAGGTAATTGCCATCTTCAGGAAAAAATTCATAACCACCACGGCCACCATAGGTAAAGCGGTCGGCGATCTTGTAATTCCAGTTAATGTTGAAGGTGAATTTTTGTCCGGGTTTTAAAGCCGTTGGTAATTCAACACGCATCATGGTTTTGTTGATGGTGTATTTGAGCGGGGCGCCCAATGCATCGGTGATCTTTACAATGTTACAGCCATAACCATTGTCTGAATTACCTTCTTCATAGCGGTCTACCATGGCTGCATCCAGTTTTGGGGGCATGGCGCTGCCGGTTTGGTAATTGGCGTTTTTGGTTGAACTGTGCTCGTTCTCATCCAGCTGTAACCACAAATACGTAAGCGTATTGGGTGAGTTGTTAAAATAAGAAACGGTCTCGCTGCCGGTCAGTTTCAGGTTGGTTTCATCAAGTTCGCACTTGATATCGTAATCGCATTTTTGCTGCCAGTACTTAGGACCGGGCGCACCACTGGCAGTGCGGTATTCGTTGGGTGTTGGCAGTATGGTGCCCAACTGTTCGAATTTATTTCCGTGGTTGGAACCCGGGTTGTTCTGTATGTTCTGGCCTTGTGCGCCATTATACAGTGCCGCTACAGCAAACGCCAGAAACAAGAACTGTTTTTTCTGATTCATCATGGTAGTTTTTATGAAATGGGAATCTTTGATACGCCCAAAAGAGTGAAATCACCAAAATTAAGGCAGATGCACCTCGCAACCATACCATTCTTGATAATTTAAGTAATCGCACTAGTAAAAATGATAACAGCAGCACGAGAAGCACAATAAGTAACTGTGCGGCTTCTATGCCAATGTTAAAGGCCAGTAAGCGCCCAATGATGCCCTCTTTGCCTTCCAGGCTCAGGAGCGTTCCTGCAAAGGCCAGCCCGTGTATTAAGCCGAAGAACAGGGCAAAGAAGTAGATCACCGGTAACCGCTTTTGTTGTTCGGCCTTGTGTTGAACCAGGTTGTTAACACAGGTGGCCACAATCGTAAGCGGTATCAGGAACTCGATCCAACTGGTGTTTACATGAATATAATCCAGCGCGCTCAGCGCCAGCGTTAATGAATGACCGATGGTAAAGGCCGTCACCAGCACCACTACTTTTTTCCAGTCCTGCCACAAATAACGCAGACACAAAGCAGTTACGAACAGGATGTGATCCAGCGCATCGGGGGTAAGAATGTGGTCTGTTCCCAGTCTAAAATAAATTGTGAAATCCTGCATATTGCCGTGAAGGTGTTAAAATAATTAAGAGATTTGTAACCTTAAAATTTTCATGTTTAATGGTAATACTACTATTTAAATGGTTGTTCCCGGCTTTAGCAACTTTTAGCAGTCATTCCGGCGCGCCGGCCAATTCCCTGGCACGCCATCCGTTGTTTGTAAGTGTTACTGAAATGAATTACAATGCCGCTGACAAAGACCTTGAAATAAGCTGTAAGATCTTTACTGACGATTTTGAGAAAACGCTGGCAAATGTATACCACGCCAAAGTTGATCTTTCTGCTCCTGCCAATAAGAAGGAGAACGACAAACTGGTGAATGAATACATTAAAACCCATTTGCTGTTAAAGCTGGATAATAAGGCAGTAACGCTGAGTTTTGTTCGGTTTGAAAAAGATAACGATGCTGTATGGGGTTATTTTTAAGTGGATAATGCTACCACGGCGCCTAAAAAGATCGACGTGGTGAATTCCATCCTGTATGAATCATACGATAAACAAATGAATCTGATGCATGTGACGGTAGGTGGAAGCCGCAAAAGTACAAGATTGAATTATCCCGAAAAGGAAGCTTCTTTTCAATTTTAAGTAAAAGGCAGAGGGCAGAAGGCAGAAATGCCGCGACGCGGCAAAGCAACTTCTATGCT
Source organism: Niastella sp. (assembly GCA_021154515.1). Taxonomy (GTDB): domain Bacteria; phylum Bacteroidota; class Bacteroidia; order Chitinophagales; family Chitinophagaceae; genus Niastella. The sequence goes on from JAJKIL010000265.1 coordinate 10,097, forward strand.
GAAAGCTTCTTTCTTGTCTCCCGGCTCCTTTATCAACACTATCAACCTCGTCAACTCTATCAACCTTTCCCTTCTCAACGAAAATGCCTCACTTCAATCCCTTGTTAACCCGTCAACTTGTTAACTGGTCAACTCGTCAACTGATCAACCAACCTCATCTTCCTCCGGCCCATCCTCCATATCCTCCAATATATCTTCCGAAGCAGTAACCAACACCTTGTCTATCCGCTGCGCATCCATATCAATGATCTCGAACTGAAAACCCTTCCACTCCATGGTATCGCCGATGTGCGGAATGCGTTCGAGCTGGTGCAGGATGAACCCCGCCAGGGTATCAAACTCCTGTTCCACTTCACTCATCCATTCAGCTTTGTAAAAGTGGCTCAGAAAATTATAGAAAGGTATTTGCGCATCAACCAGGTACGACCCGTCTTTGCGTTTTACAATTTCGTAATCATCATCGTCTGGCTGCGGCATTTCACCAACCAGGGCCGTTAAGATGTCGTTTAAGGTGATCATTCCCTGCAGGCTGCCATATTCATCAACAATAAAGCAGGAGGGTACCCGCTGTTGTTTAAACCGTTCCAGCAGGCGGTATGCCGTAATATTCTCCGGTACAAAAAGGGCCGGTTTCATAATTGACTTAAAAGCCAGGAAATCGTTGGTAACGTACAGGTCTTTTAAGCTCACAATGCCTTTGATATTATCGAGGTCTTTATCACAAATGGGATAAACTGAGTGCGGCTCATCGATGATCTTGCCGCGAATGGAATCTTCGGTATCGTTCAGGTCGAACCAGATGATATCACTTCGGTGGGTCATTAACGAAGTGATGTTGCGATCGCTGAGGTGGAATACCCGCTCAATGATCTCCTGTTCTACTTCCTCAATAGCGCCCTGTTCGGTGCCTTCGCTGATGATGGCTTTAATTTCCTCTTCCGTAACGTTGTTGTCTGCCGTTGATTTAACGTTCAGGATCTTCAGGAACAGGTTGCTGGTTTTATTCAGCAGCCACACAAAGGGATGGGTAGCTTTGGAAAAATACAACACCGGCAGGGCCACAATGCGGGCAATTTTTTCGGCTTTTATCAGGCCAATCCGTTTAGGAATCAATTCACCAAATACTATTGAAAGAAAAGTAACGATAATGACAATGATAGTAGTGGAAATAGGCTGGGCGTAGGGTTGGATGATCTCAATTTTTTGAAGAGAAGGTTCCAGGTACTTGCCGAAACGTTCGCCTGAGTACACACCCGTAAGGATGGCAATCAGGGTAATCCCGATCTGTGCCGCCGATAAAAACAATTCCGGGTTATTAGCCAGGTCCAGGGCCTTGCGGGCGGTTTCGTCGCCTTTGTTGGCCATGTTTTCCAACCGGGATTTTCGAACCGATACCAGGGCTATTTCCGACATTACAAATAAACCATTCAAAAAGATCAACGCCAATAATATAAAAATTTCCATTAGCCGGGTGGTTTGGTTTAACTAAGATACTGTAAGCATTCCTATTCGCTTATGAAATAGTTTGCTTAACACAAGACCTATTCCGCAACCCAGGAGCGCTCCGCAAAATACATCAAAAGGGTAATGCACACACACATAAACCTGGGGATAAGCGATAATAAACGCCCAAACGAAGAAAAGATTGGCCCATTTGCCCATTACAGGCCGTAAGGTGGCAAAAAAGAACATGGCCTGGGCAAAATGATTGGTAGCATGGGACGAGGTAAAGCTGGAGCTGCCCGGACAATAATTTATAAAAAACCGCAATTGAGGTCCAAGCGCTTCGTCGCGGCATGGTCTTGTGCGCCAGATAACTTGTTTTATTACCTGGCTGCTGATGAGGTCGCTCAGGGCCGCGCATAGCACAACGCCCATAACCCACCACCAACCTTTTATGCCGAAATTGGTTGTTACAAACAATAAAAGGAACAAATACAGGGGAACCCATGTTAATGTTTCCCTCACAAAAGGTAAAACCGTGTCGAAAAACGAGTTGCCCCAGTCCTGGTTGATATGGGTAATAAGCCAGGTATCAACGGGCTGAATTAGTTGCCAGAATGTTAAGAGGCAGGCGGGTGGATCAACAATCATAATTACAAAAATAAAAAACTATAATTTTACGCCTTATTTTCTTATTTCACTACATATGTCGAATATTCCTAAACTGACCCGTTGGATCTTTTGGACTGGATTGATTTTCCTTGCTTTATTCACGTTCATGAGGCTTGGGTTATATTTTTTTAGTAACCAGCAAAGTTATGGCCTTGGCCAATTGGGCGGCGCTTTTTTCCTGGGTCTCCGGTACGATTTAAGAATGATCTCCATATTGTTGGTGCCTATGCTCATTTTGGGCAGCATTCCGGCCTTGCACCCTTTTACCAGTAAACGGGGTAAAAAGTTCTGGATGACGATCCTCGGCATTGCCGTCGTATTCGCGCTTTTTTTCTTTGCGGTAGACTTTGCCCATTATGCCTACCTGGAGCAACGCCTGAATGCCAGCGCCCTGAATTACCTGGAAGATGCAAAGATCTCCATGGGCATGGTATGGCAATCGTATCCTATTGTACGCCTGGTACTGGGCATATTGCTGATGGCAGCCCTGTTGATATGGATATTCAACCGCATGCACAGATCGGTGAGTAAACAAACTTATACCGGAACAAAACGCAGCCGCATCATTTTCTTTATCGGAAGCTTTTTAGTGTGCGGGTTTTTCATTTTTGGCCGGTTGGCTCAATACCCGTTACGCTGGAGCGATGCTTTTGCACTGGGAGGCGATTATAAAGCCGGTCTGGCGTTGAACCCCTTTGAAAGTTTTTTCAGCACGCTGAAATTCAGACATAGCAGTTATGATGAAAAGAAAGTAAAGGAACTGGCCCCGGTGATCGGCAACAATTTACATTTTACGCCGTCAACCGATCCGTTGAGTTTTGCCCGCATGGTGGCGCCGCGGCCAGGTGCGCTTACCTCACGGCCCAATATTGTGCTGGTGATCTGCGAATCTTTCAGCGCCTACAAAAGTTCCATGTTTGGCAATCCGCTGAACACCACGCCTTTCTTTGACAGTTTATGCCGCCAGGGTGTTTTCTTTGACCGCTGTTTTACGCCTACCTATGGCACCGCCCGTGGTGTATGGGCAACCATTACCGGTACGCCCGATGTGGAAATGCCAAAAACAGCCAGCCGCAATCCAAGCATGGTAGATCAGCATACCATCATCAATAATTTTAATGGTTACGATAAATTCTATTTTCTGGGCGGTAGCACCAGCTGGGCCAATATCCGGGGGGTGCTGACCAATAATATCGATAGCCTGCATTTGTACGAGCAGGATGATTATACCGCAAAGAAGATCGATGTGTGGGGCATTAGTGATAAGAACCTGTTCCTGGAGGCCAATAAGGTACTGGCCAAACAGGAAAAGCCATTCTTCGCCATTATTCAAACGGCCGATAACCACCGGCCTTATACGATCCCGGAAGAAGACCAGGCTGAATTTAAAAAGGCGCAGTATCCGTACGATTCATTGACCAAATTCGGATTTGAGTCGAACGATGAAATGAACGCCTTCCGCTATACTGATTTTGGTTACCGCAAATTCATAGAGGCCGCCCGTAAAGAAAAGTATTATAATAACACAGTATTTGTTTTTGTGGGTGACCATGGTATTGTTGGTAATGCAGATGGGTTGTTCCCTCATGCCTGGACAGCCCAACGGTTAAATACCATGCATGTGCCCCTGTTGTTTTATGCCCCTGGTTTACTGGCGCCGCAACGGATCCATAACATCAGCTCACAGGTTGATGTTATGCCTACCATTGCCGGGCTGAGTAATATCCCTTACAAAAACGGCACCCTCGGCAAAGATCTGCTTGACTCCGCCACTACTGGTTTTGCATTTGTTTTTGACCCCGATAACAGTATGACGGGTGTAGTAAAAGGTGAGTATTTATACCGCAAACAATTGGTGACTAAAAAAGAAGAACTGGTTTCCATCATCAATAACGATCCTGTTCCTAACGATGCCGCACATGCCGCCATTATGCACGACATGGGTGTTTTGACAGATGCGCTTTATGAAACCGCGAAGTATATGCTATTAAATAATAAAAAAGCTGGTAAGTAATTATCAGCTTTTCTTTTCAGCGATCATAATCATCCGGGGAGAATACTTAACATCATACGCATTCAGGTTATAATCGCCATACACCTCTTTTAATTGAAGATGGTAATAGGCGAGCATGTCGTTGAAATCGCCCAGGGAGAATTTAGAAACCTTTTCAGTAAACTCCAGCGGCGCTTCCAGGGACTCATCTTCAATTTCTATCTTCTTATAAAAATGCGTTTCATCGTACCATTTGGTAAGGTAATAAGTGACGTCGTCAATCACTTTCTCCTGTTTGTGCACCAGGTGGTCTTCGGCATAGTGAACATTCAGGTAATCGATCACAATAGTGCCTTTGGGTTTTAAAGCATTGGCAATGGTTCTGATGGCATTGTAGTGTTCGCGTTCGGTTCTGAAATAACCGAAGCTGGTAAAGAAGTTAAAGGCGTAGTCGAAATAATTTATCCAGAAGGGCAGCCGCATGTCATGTTCATAAAAATGCAGGTGACTGTTTTCCTGCGCTTTGGCAATGGCAATGCTGGAGGGGGCCAGGTCAATACCCGTAACATCAAAACCGTGTGCAGCCAGTAATTTCGAATGACGGCCACGACCACAGGCAACGTCGAGTAACCGGGCATGTTCGGGTACGCTCAATTTATTCAGCAGCCTGGTAATAAATGCAGATGCTTCTTTTTCGTCGTGTTCAAAATATAATTTATGATAGTAAGGAGAATTGAACCACTCCTTAAACCAGGTGCTGCTGTTGAACATGAAGGCCAAAAATTTAAGCAAAAGTAGGGGAGTAAATCAAGATATTATCAGGCAGGTACAAGGGATTATACATACATCCTACTATTATTAAATGTAAAAATTAACCCATAATTAATTGAAAAGGTGGTTTTTATTCATTCTTTTCCACATGTTGTCCCTCATATTTAAAATGTCTTTAATTTTCGCTTATCTTCACTTTTCTGATCCCCATCCTATAAATACCCTAATCCGGTAGTCCCTGCTAACAGCCAAACACTTATTTTTGTAATTATTACTGATAAACCCTGTTTATTGTGGCATTGATTAAAAGTATATCTGGCATTCGTGGAACGATCGGAGGTAAAACCGGAGAAAATCTCACTCCCCTTGATGTGGTAAAATTTTCCGCCGCCTTTGGTAGTTGGTTGCTTGAAAAAGGTTCAGGCAATAAAATTGTTATCGGCCGCGATGGCCGGATCAGCGGCGCTATGGTGCAGCAACTAGTAGTGAATACGCTAACGGGGCTGGGCATAGATGTAGTTGATATCGGACTTTCTACCACGCCTACGGTTGAATTGGCAGTGGTATGGGAAAAAGCTGCCGGTGGTATTATTATTACTGCCAGTCATAATGCTAAAGAATGGAATGCATTAAAGCTGTTGAATAAAAACGGCGAATTCATCAGTGCTGCCGACGGTGCGCTGGTGCTGGAAAAAGCAGAAAAAGAAGATTTCAATTTCGTATCTGTTGACAAGCTGGGTTCTTATACTGAAAACAACACATACATTCAAAAACACATAGATACTATTGTAAACTATCCCCTGGTTGATGTGGAAGGCATTCGCCTGAAAAATTATAAAGTGGTGGTAGATGTGGTGAACTCAACCGGTGCATTGGCTATTCCACCATTGTTAAAAGCACTCGGTGTTGAAAATGTAATTGTGCTTAATGAAGAGATCACCGGCAAATTTGCACACAATCCCGAACCATTGCCGGAAAACCTAACGGCATTAAGCGCTGCGGTGCGTAACAATAAAGCCGACATTGGTATTGCGGTTGACCCTGATGTAGACAGGCTGTGTTTTGTTTGTGAAGATGGCAGCATGTTTGGCGAGGAATATACGCTGGTGGCTGTTGCTGACTATGTGCTCAGCAAAAAAGTGGGCAATACGGTGAGCAATATGAGCAGCACCAAAGCATTGAAAGAGATCACCATCAAACATGGCGGACAATACTATCCTTCTGCTGTTGGCGAAGTGAACGTAGTAAATAGAATGAAGGAGACGGAAGCCGTAATAGGCGGTGAAGGCAACGGTGGTATTATTGTACCTGACCTGCATTATGGCCGCGATGCGCTCATTGGCATTGGTTTGTTCCTGAGTTCACTGGCTACCCATAAAAATGGTATCCGCTCATTCAGGACGCGTTACCCCGATTATTTTATCTCGAAGAATAAAATTGAACTACAGACCAGCATCGATGTAAAAGAGGTTTTCGAGAAGATCAAAACAAAATATAAGAACCAGCCAATAAATACTGAAGACGGTTTAAAGATAGAATTCGATAGCGACTGGGTTCACTTACGTACGTCGAACACAGAACCTATTATTCGTATTTATGCCGAAAGCAGTTTTGAAACTACGGCTAATAATATAGCGCTCCGGTTAATGCACGACATCAAGGAATTTATGTAGTTATTAAATAATTTCAGCCAAACAAGGTGAATTATTGAACAATTGATGGTCAGCAGCTGTTTTTGATAGGGTGCGTGTAATTCAAGCTTTTTAGGATCTCTATTCAAATATTTTATTCAATTTTGCTCCGCTCCGGCGGGGCATTTTTTTTAAATACAACTACATGGCGAATCAGCCTGCACGAATATATTTTGATAATGCTGCCACCACATCGCTCGATCCGGTGGTGCTGGAAGCCATGATGCCCTATTTTACCGAAAAGTTTGGCAACCCTTCTTCTATTTATTCTTACGGACGGGAAACCCGCCTGGCTATTGAAAATGCCCGTAAATCGGTGGCGAAGATCCTGCATGCTCATCCGGCAGAAATATTCTTTACCTCGGGCGGAACCGAAAGTTCCAACACAGCCATCAACGCAGCTATTAACGACCTGGGTTGCCGGCATATTATTTCTTCGCCTATAGAGCACCACGCAACTTTGCACACGGTTGAACATTTGGTTCACAAGGGTGAGGTTACTTTGAGCGAAGTAAAACTGTTGCCCGATGGTCATGTTGATCTGGAAGACCTGGAGCGCCTGCTGGCCAACAGTACGAAGAAATGCCTGGTTACGCTTATGCACGCCAATAATGAAATTGGCAATATGCTCGACCTGCATGCCGTAGGCAACCTGTGCAAAAAGTATGACGCCATCTTTCATTCCGATACAGTGCAAACGGTAGGGCATTTTCCCTTCGACCTGCGTAATACTCCGGTGCATTTTATCACCGGCGCAGGCCACAAGTTCCATGGGCCTAAAGGCGTAGGAATATTGTATGTAAATGAAAATGTAAGAATAAAACCATACATCCATGGCGGTGCGCAGGAGCGCAATATGCGGGCAGGAACCGAAAACCTGTACGGCATTGTTGGGTTTGCCAAAGCGCTGGAACTGGCTACCGAACACTATGAGGCCGACAGCAACTATATACAGGGATTGAAGATATATATGATGGAACAGGTGAAAACGGCGGTGCCTGAAGCTGCTTTCAATGGCGATCCGTTGGGCCGAAGCCTGTATACGGTGCTGAGCGTTTCATTTCCCATGACAGAGAAATCGGAAATGATCTTATTTAACCTGGATATAAATAACATTTGTGTAAGCGGCGGCAGCGCCTGCACCAGCGGGGCCATACAGGGCTCGCATGTTATTGCCGCAGTCAATAACGATCCCAACCGGGTAACTGTACGTTTCTCCTTCAGTAAACACAATACCAAAGAAGAGATTGATTTTGTTGTAGCGAAACTGAAAGAAATGATCTAGGCTTTTAGATCGCTTACAACCGGCCCGCTTTTTTATATACAAGCCGTTTTATATACCCTCCGTGCGAAAAATCTTTTAACTTACCGGTAAAATCCGGTTTGTCATATGGATGTTATCATAGGCGTTGATATAGGAACATCAGGCACCAAGGCGATTGCATTTACCAGCGAGGGAAATGTTACCGGTAATGCGTATGTGTCGTATAACCCGCTGGTAGGGGCGCCCGGCTATCATGAGCTGGACCCCGAAGTGCTGTTCAATGCCGTAATGACCTGTATTGAACAGGTAGTAAAAGGTGTATCGGCACCCATAGCGGGCGTTAGCTTCAGCGCCGCTATGCACAGCCTGATTGCAGTAGACGTTAATGGCGAACCGCTTACCAACGTTATTACCTGGGCTGATGCCCGCAGCGCCGGATATGCGGAAGCATTAAAACAATCACCTGCCGATAAGGATATCTATCGCCAAACCGGCACCCCGGTTCATCCCATGTCGCCTTTATGCAAGATCATGTGGTTGCGTGATAACCAGTCGCACATTTTTGCAGTTACGCATAAATTTATTTCCATCAAGGAGTTTGTTTTTTACCGGTTCTTCAATCAATACCTGGTTGATCATTCCGTTGCATCTGCTACCGGGTTGTTTGATATTTATAAAAAGACCTGGTATGCACCGGCGCTGCAGGCCGCCGGTATTACCAGTGATAAATTATCACAACCTGTCTCTGCTACTTATATCGTAAAAGGACTGGCGGCAAAATATGCCAAACAGTTGGGCATAGATGCCAACACCCCTTTTATCATTGGCGCCAGCGATGGTTGTCTGGCTAACCTGGGCAGTAATGCCACCCACCCCGGCGATCTGTCGGTAACCATTGGCACCAGTGGGGCTGTGCGCATGATTGCCAGCGAACCGGCCTATGATAAACAGGAACGCATCTTCAACTATATACTTACCGATGAGTTGTATGTATCAGGCGGCGCCATCAACAATGGCGTGGTGGTGTTAAAATGGTATACAGAACATTTTTTGAAAAAGCCGTTTTCAAGCGGGGGCGATCTGAGCTGGTTTGTACAACAGGCAGCGCAGGCGCCGGCCGGTGCTGATGGATTGCTTTTTCTGCCTTATATTTTGGGTGAACGCGCGCCGGTTTGGGATGCCAGTGCCAAAGGTGTTTTTGTAGGGGTGCATAGCGGCCATACGCAAGCGCATTTTATGCGTGCCATTATAGAAGGAATTAATTACGCATTATGCCAGGTAGCTGCATCGGTGCAGGAGACAGTAGGGGCCATACAACATATTTATGCCAGCGGTGGTTTTATCAACTCGCCTTTATGGTTACAATGGTTAACCGATTTGTTTGGAAGAGAGATCAACCTCATTAATAGTGATGATGCTTCCTCCGTAGGCGCTGCTATCCTGGGTTTTCAGGCATTGGGTATTATGAATGCCAGTGAAACGACCCGGATTTTCCACATTCAGCAACAATATAACCCCAATGAGGCGTTGCATGCACGCTATCAACTGTATTATAAAGTATATGCAGGTCTTTATAATAAGTTAAAAGATGATTTTCAAACGCTGAATAGCATACGCCTGTCTGGCCTTTAACATTTTATTTAAGTTATCAGGCACAACTGGCACTATTTTTTGAACTACTATGCCTGAAGGTTGCACAACTCTGCCTTCAATCGCTGTGGTTAAGTTAAAACAAATCATTCGCCGCTGGCGGATGAGTCAGCGGCCCCCGATAAGTCGGAGGCCGCTTTTTATATAAGCTCGCTGCCGTTAAACCCAAATTCCCCGCTTTTATAAGGATTATGTGTAAATTGAAGCGAATCCCTTAATAAAGCCAGTATGGACCAACTACCTGCAGTAAAAAAGCGGATACAGTCAATTGACGTATTACGCGGCATTGTGATGATCATTATGGCGCTTGACCACGTGCGGGACTATTTTCATAATGATGCTTTTCAACATGATCCACTCGATCCTGCCACCACCACACCGTTGTTATTTTTTACCCGTTTTATCACGCATTTTTGTGCGCCAACTTTTGTGTTCCTGGCCGGCACCTCGGCCTACCTGATAGGATTACAAAAAACAAAGGCGGCGCTCAGCAGTTTTTTATTAAAGCGGGGATTGTGGCTGATCCTGATCGAGGTGGTTGTAATATCATTGGCCTGGACTTTTAACCCACTCTATAATACGATCATCTTCCAGGTTATTTGGGCCATTGGCATCAGTATGGTGTTGCTGGGGCTGGCAGTACGGTTGCCCTATGGAGTTATTTTTGCCATTGGCGCTTTAATTGTACTGGGTCATAATTCACTCGACTATCCCGAGGCAGCCCATAACCATACTGTACCTTTTATCTGGGACCTGTTGCACGATGCGCGGTTTGATAACTATACTTTTGCACCCAGGCATTCCCTGGTCATTGCTTATGCCTTTGCGCCCTGGACGGGCATAATGTTCATGGGGTATTGTGCCGGTAAATTATTTGCGCCAACTGTTGATACCATAAAAAGACAAAAAGCACTGGTATCGATAGGGCTGGGGCTGATCGTTATGTTTGTAGCATTGAGGTTGTTAAATGGGTATGGCAATCCATTACCCTGGACACCGCAACAAACCGGCATGGCCACCTTTCTGTCGTTCATGAATGTGCACAAGTATCCACCTTCTTTAATGTATGCCTGCATTACACTGGGGCCTTCTCTTATTATGCTGGCTTTGCTGGAGAATGTGCAGAACCGCTTTACCGACTTTGTGAAGGTGTTTGGGCGGGTGCCATTCTTTTACTACGTGCTCCATCTTTACCTGATCCATATACTAACGGTAATTGCCTTTTATGTTTCAGGATATGGCGCCAAAGACATTGTTAGCCCATCACCCTTCCTGTTCAGACCCATACAATTTGGCTATAGCTTGGGCGTAGTATATTTGATCTGGGCTTTTGTTATATTGGCATTGTACCCCTTGTGCCGTTGGTATAATAAATATAAAAGCACGCATAGTCAGTGGTGGCTGAGTTATTTATAAGAACCTATTTTACCAGGTTTTTTATTTCGTTCAGCTTTAAAAGCGCTTCTACGGGCGTTAAGCGGTTAATGTCGATGTCATGGAGCATTTTCCTAATGTCCCCAAAGGTTTCGCTGTGGGCGTCAAAGATCGAAAGCTGTACTTTCTGGCTGGCGATCTCCTTTACCTGGTCTTGCAGTTTGTTTTGAACGTTGGCAGTAGGTTGGTCTTCGTGCTTTTTCTCCAGCACTTTTAAGATCTCGTTGGCCCGGTCGATGAGGACAGGAGGCATGCCCGCCATTTTGGCCACATGAATACCAAAGCTGTGGGTGCTGCCACCGGGAGCCAGCTTGCGCAGGAAGATGATCTTGTTACCAATCTCTTTATTGGTGATGTGAAAGTTCTTTATACGGGGCAGTTTGTTTTCCAGCTCATTCAGTTCGTGGTAATGGGTGGCAAACAAAGTTTTGGGTGCATGCGGGCTTTGGTGCAGGTATTCAGCAATGCTCCAGGCAATGGAAATACCATCGTAGGTACTGGTGCCACGGCCAATTTCATCGAGCAGGATCAAACTGCGGGAAGAAATGTTATTGATGATGCTGGCCGTTTCATTCATTTCCACCATGAAGGTACTTTCGCCGCCGCTTAAATTATCGGAAGCGCCTACCCGGGTAAATATTTTATCAGTAAGTGGAATGCGTGCAGCGGTAGCCGGTACAAAGCTGCCCATATGCGCCATCAGCGTAATCAGCGCGGTTTGACGTAAGATGGCGCTTTTACCGCTCATGTTGGGTCCGGTAAGAATGATAACCTGTTGCGAAGCCGGTTCCAGGAATACATCATTGGAAATATACGGTTCGCCTGCGGGCAAATTGCGTTCTATCACCGGATGGCGGCTTTCTTTCAGCTCCAGCACACCATCCTCGTGCAGCTCAGGTTTTTTGTAATTAAAATGCAGGGCATTGTGCGCAAAACACAACAGGCAATCGAGTATGGCCAGTACATTCCCATTCACCTGCATGGGGGCAATGTAGTCCTGTAATTCCAGCAACAGCTTTTCATAAATATCCAGCTCAATGGCCAGGATCTTTTCTTCAGCCCCGGTTATCTTTTCCTCGTATTCCTTCAGCTCGGTGGTAATGTACCTTTCCGCATTGGCCAGGGTTTGCTTGCGCATCCATTCGGTTGGAACCTTGCTTTTGTGCGAATTGGTTACTTCCAGGTAATAACCAAATACGTTGTTGAAACCGATCTTTAAAGAAGAGATCCCTGTTTTCTCCGATTCCTTTTGTTGCAACTGCACCAGGTATTCCTTGCCATTGGTAGCAATATTACGCAGCTCATCCAGTTCGGCGTGAATGCCGGGTTGAATGGCGCCGCCCTTGGACACCATAGCGGGCGGATTGTCAATGATCTCTTTGGTGATCTTTTCTTCAATATAGCGGCAGCCGTTCAACGAATCGGCCAGCCGTTTCAGGTATTCGCTTTCAGTATTGCTGCAGATCTGTTTAATTTCTTCAATATGCCGTAAGCCCCGGGCTATTTGCAGCACTTCGCGCGGGTTTATCTTTTTCAGTGGGATCTTGCTCACCAGCCGCTCGATATCGCCGCATTGTTTTATATGTTGGATCAGTTTATTGCGCAGGTCAACTTCTTTGATAAAAAACTCAACCAGCTCCAGGCGTTCATTTATTCGGTTGATGTCTTTTAAGGGTAACAGGATCCAGCGTTTCAGCAAACGGGCGCCCATAGGCGATACCGTATTGTCGAGCACCTTGTGCAGGTTGTTACCATCACCATGACCAGTGCTGATCAACTCCAGGTTGCGGATGGTGAAGCGGTCCATCCACAGGTAATCGTCGCGGTCGATGCGCTGAATGCTGGTGATGTGTTGCAGGTTGGGGTGCTCGGTATCTTTCAGGTAATGTAGTACCGCACCGGCGGCCACAATGCCCAGGTGCATTTCTTCAACCCCAAACCCTTTCAGTGAATGTGTATTGAAATGTTTCAGCAGGCTTTCGTTCGCATAAGGCCCGTCGAAGATCCAGCTTTCCATGGTGTAGGTATAGAAGCGGGAACCAAACACCTCTTTGAAATGCTTTTGAAAGCTGCGCTGAAAAATTACTTCAGCCGGCTTCAGCGTTTGCAATAGTTTATCGATGTATTCAGAATTGCCTTCGGCAACAAAGAATTCACCGGTTGAAATATCAAGGAACGCAATACCTGCCTGGTCTTCGGTAAAATGAATACCGGCCAGGAAGTTGTTGCTGTTATGCTCCAGCATTTTATCGTTGGTGGCAACCCCGGGCGTCACCAGTTCGGTAACACCCCGTTTCACAATGCCTTTAGCAGCTTTGGGGTCTTCCAGTTGATCGCAGATGGCCACGCGGTAACCGGCCCGCACCAGTTTGTGCAGGTAGGTATCGAGGGCATGATGGGGGAACCCCGCCAGTTCACTGCTGAAGGCGGCGCCATTGTTCCGTTTGGTAAGGGTAATACCCAGCACCTGCGAAGCCACTACAGCGTCCTCGCCAAAAGTTTCGTAAAAATCACCAACTCTAAACAGCAGTACAGCATCGGGGTAGCGTTGTTTGATAGCCCGGTGTTGTTGCATTAAAGGAGTTTCTGTAGTAGCAGCTTTTGACATGGGGGCAAATATAAATTGTTTGGTTACCGTTTTGAAAAGCCGTTTAGGGGATGTGGGTAAATTGGGGGCAAGTTGAGGGGTGATAAGTTAACAAGTTGACCAGTTAACCAGTTGACCAGGAAGAAAGAGCTGTAGGTAATAAAGCAGACAGTTGATAGCGTTGACTGGGTTGATATAGTTGATAAAGAAAGGGCTGGCGAGTTGTGAGTTGTCAGTAGTGAGTGGGGTTCCTATTTTTCAGACATCTAAAAATGTCCGCTGCCTCGCGATAGCGCATGCTTCTTGGCCGCGTCGCGGCATTTCTGCCTTCTGCCCTCTGCCTTCTGCCGTTTTCACCACTGCCGACTGCCTTTTCTCCCTTTGCCTTTTGCCCTCTGCCCTTTGCCTTTTTCAACTTACCTTTGCCGCCATGCGTAAGCTAAGTATGGACGAATTGAACCGCAAATCGGTTCATGAATTTAAAGAGGCCGAGAAAATGCCGGTTGTGGTGGTGCTGGATAATATCCGCAGCATGCACAATGTTGGCAGCGTGTTCCGTACGGCCGACGCTTTTTTATTACGCGGCATTTATTTGTGCGGCTACACGCCCCAACCGCCGCACCGCGATATTCATAAAACCGCCCTGGGCGCTACGGAAACCGTGGAATGGAAATATGCCG
>JAJKIL010000266.1 GCA_021154515.1 Niastella sp.
AAAATCGCTGCGTAATGACAATGCCATCGAGCGTAACCTGGTTAAAGACCGGATTCCCTTAGCATACGAACACATCCGGGAAGACGATGCCGTGTATATGCAGCGGGTTTGGCGTGAGATTGACGTACACGAGAAAATGAACCTGCCTTTCGTATACAAAGCAGAAGGCGACCAGGGTAATCAACGGTTCATTTATATCCTGTTAAACGCTATCAAAAACGACAGTATCACTGCGTTCTCATCAGATGACGACCGGTTTACTACGCCTTTACCTTTCAAGGATATCGTGAAAGGACTGGTTGGTACGCCTACCATCATCCAGGTTCCCGACTTAACAAAGGATCCTGACGGTTCTAAAGGGATCATGCGTGATACTACCATCGTACAGGAGTTCAATCCTGATAAAATAGAAAGATTCTGGATCAAGGAAGACTGGGTATTCGACAAAGAATCTTCGCGTATGCAGGTGCGTATCCTCGGGATCGCCCCGCTGAAGACCATTACCAATGACGATGGCTCTTTCCGCGATGTAACCCCCATCTTCTGGGTATACTACCCCGATCTTAGACCCATCTTTGCTAAACACGAGGTGTACAATGGTAAAAACTTTGGCGCCCGTATGAGTTGGGAAGAGTTGTTTGAGAGCCGCATGTTCGCAAGCCGCATCATCAAATCAACTGTTAACAACCCCAATGATGAGTTCATCAGATCGTACATTAAAGATCCCATCCTGGCGCTGTTAGAAGGCGAAGACATGAAGGAGCGGATATTTAACTACGAGCAGGATCTTTGGTCATACTAAGATTTGACATCTTTATAATTAATTATAACTAAAAAGGGTATCGTAAATTTACGATACCCTTTTTAGTTTAATGCATTAAGCCATTGTAAGACATGTGAAAATCGGAGTCGCTGTATAAACATTATATCAAGATTTTTTTTAAAAATACCCACTATCAGGTATTGTTTTGTGCCGCCTATTCACTATTTTTACAATGGTTTTTCATAGGATATTGGATTTTAAAAACGGGGCTGGATGTCTATCCGGGCCCCTTTTTCTTTTTAGACCCCTGAGCGTCCGCGTGTCGCTGAAGCTTTAGCGGAGGCGCAAGCCGAAGGGTCTGCTAAAATGCATTGAGCGCAGTCGAAATGCATGTATTAATTAGGATCTGACATTCGCGAGCTTTATACTTCTTACTTCGTATTTCCTGCTTCAGCCTGATCGGGTTTATCAAAGTAATTCCTTATCAAAGTAGCTTTTGCATTACCTACGGCGCCACTCAACTCCTCCAGGCTCAATTCTTTTACTCGTTTAACCGATTTAAACTCTTTCAGTAATTGTTCCGCCGTGTGCTGACCAATACCCTTTATTTGCTCCAGTTCGTTCCTGAAAGTGCCCTGGCTGCGTTTATTACGGTGAAACGTAATCCCAAAACGGTGCACCTCATCGCGAATGGAGCGGATCAGTTTCAAACTATCGCTGTTGTAAGGCAGCTTAACCGATTCCTTATCGCCCGGGAAAAAGATCTCCTCTTCATTTTTTGCAAGTCCTACCATCGTCATTTTGCCCTGCAGGCCCAATTCGTTGATGCCTTCCAGTGCGGCGCCCAGTTGTCCCTTGCCGCCATCAATGATCACCAGTTGCGGAAAGGGCTGCTGTTCTAATTGTAATCGTTTATACCGCCGGGTTACAGCCTCTTTCATGGTGGCAAAGTCATTAATGCCCTGCACCGTTTTTACATTGAAGTGGCGGTAATCCTGTTTACTGGGTACGCCGTCTTTAAAACAAACCATAGCCGATACGGGGTAGCTGCCCTGGAAGTTGGAGTTATCGAAACATTCAATATGAACGGGAATAGCCGGTAATTGCAGGTCATGTTGTATTTGTTCCAGCACCCGGTGTTTGGTAGATGCATCCTTACCATCGAGCTTCAGCATTTTCCGCTGCCTGATCTCTTCTTTGAAATAGTTCACATTCAGCGCGGCCATATCAAGCAGTTTCTTTTTATCACCGGCTTTGGGCACGGTAAGCACTATTTCCGGTTCATCATATTCAATCTCAAACGGAACAATGATCTCGGGACTCTGGCTATTGAATGTGGAACGCAGTTGCGCAATGGCAAATGATAATACTTCTTCAATTGGTTCATCGAGGTGGGTTTCCCATTGCGATGTATGGGTTTGTACAATGGTGCCGTTCTGCATCATCAGGTAAGTGACATAGGCTATATCTCCATCGCGTAAGATCGAGAACACATCTGCATTGCCCAGGTGCCTGCTTACGATCACCGAACGGGCGTCGTACTCTTCGAGGTGTTCAATTTTTTTATGCATTATCTGGGCTTTCTCAAACGCCAGGTTTTCGGCGGCTTCCTTCATTTCTTTTTTGTAATGATTGATCACCGGTCCCAGGTTGCCCTTGAGAATATTCCGTAACTGCATTAATCCATCCCCATATTCTTCCTCGGTTTGATGGCCTTCACAAGGTCCCTTGCAATTGCCCAGGTGGTATTCCAGGCAAACTTTGAACTTGCCCTTTTGGATGTTGGCGGGGGTGAGGTTCAGTTTACAGGTGCGTAACTGAATATTGGCCTTTACAAAATCAAGCAGCTCCCGCACCTTGGCTACCGAGGTAAAGGGACCCAGGTATTCCGAGCCGTCGTTTATTTTACGTCGGGTAAGGAATACGCGCGGGAAATTCTCTTTTTTGATGACAATGTAAGGATAGGTCTTATCATCTTTCAGGTTGATGTTAAAACGCGGCTGAAACTGTTTTATCAGCGAGTTCTCCAGCAGGAAGGCATCTTGCTCACTTGGTACAATGGTGAATTCTATGCGCCTTATACGCTGAACCAGCTCATGGGTCTTATAGGAGGTGAACGTTTTGGTAAAATAAGAGCTCACCCGTTTGCGGAGGTTCTTTGCCTTACCTACGTAAAGCAGGGTCTCTGCAGAGTCATAATATTTGTAAATACCGGGGTCAACCGGTAAAGTAGGCGCAATTTGTTGAAATTCCTGTGCTGTCATGATAGTTGGTTCCTTAATCGGCAAAATCCTGGGGGTCCCAGATCACCTTTTCCATAGAAGTAACAGCCGGCCCGTTCTTTGGTTGACGAATGGTAATCACATAGAAATATTCCATCATCTTCCAGGTAAGTTTCTGTTCAATGGTGGTGTCGCCGCTGTTGAAAGACCGTTCCATGTAAATGCGTTTTACCTGGTCGGTGGCCAGGCTGGGCTGCAGGAATGCCATAACATTCCGCAACGAACTCCCGGGGTCTTTTGCCGTATAAATAAAGTTCAGCATTTCTGTGGTTTCATCCATCAGCGAATGTTCGGTAAAATGAGGATGGAACGAAGCGGAATCCAGTTCGGTCAGCAGGAACTGGCTGGCCAGCTTATGAAACTCCGCCGGCTGAATGTAGGCCGAGTCTTTGCGGCCCTCGGTATTCATTTTTTTCAGAATACCGCCGGCATAAGTATCAACCCTGACAATATCATTTTTAATAAAATCTGAGATGGGTAAATAAGTGCCGGAATTCAGTGAATCCTGGGTAGGTTGAACATCACCTGCAGGTTGCTGGGGTTTGTGTTTACAGGCTACGGCCAGTAATAACAGGGCCGGAAAAATTAGGTTTATCCGCTTCATCGGGTAAAATTATTGAATTCCGCTATTGCAGACGAAGTGTCTATCGAAAAGTATGATTATAATGTAATAGAAATGAAGAATGAAGTATGAAGTAGGAAATACGAAGAACGCGAGTGTCTTACCTCTTACATTCTACTTCCTGCCTCGAGTATTAGCGGATAGTTTTGGTTACGCCTATCTGGATACCATAGTTATACAGGTTCTCGCGGATAGGGTATTTCTGAATATAACTTGAGAACAATTGATAACGTAATTGCGGACCCACCTTCCATTTCAGGTCGCCGGTTTTATAAGAGATAAAAGCTTCAACGCTTGTATTTACATTCCACTTTCTAACCAGTGAAGGTTCGGTGGCGTATTTGTAATCGGCTGTAAGCAGGTAGCTGTTCCGGTTTAGTAAATAAGTTGGCTGAACGGTTCCGCCAATACCCACGTGAATTTTATCCTTACCCAGCAGGTTTACTTCCATACCCAGAGGAACCGACAACTGGAAGTACTGGTTGTGCAGGTTCTCTGCAGCATCGCCACCAAAGTTGCGGTAACGCGTATAAGTGGTAAGCTCACCGGTGGCAATACCCCAGTTTGAATTAAGGGCAATGGTGGCCGGTTCAGAATTGGAAGAACTATATGCCTGAATATCGTACCGGGTAAAGTTGAACAGTAAACCCGTTTTCAGAGTAAAGGTTTTGTTGAGCGTGTACAGGATGTTTGAACCCACTTCAAAGCCCATGGCCGGTTTATGGTTCACCAGCTTTTCCGGATCGCCTTCAATAATTGGTGCAAGAGGCAATGTTTTAACATCTGAAGGATAGTTGCTTCCCCTCCAGGTGCGATAGTTCATGGTGGGGGTGAACGTCAACTGCCAGCCAAGCCGTTTTTGTTTGGGCACCGGTAATTCATATACCGCATTATTGGCCAGCCAGCCTGCTCGTTTATTGTCTTCCTGGGCATTATGGGTGTTCTCACCCAGCTTAGATCCATCGATAGCAACAGGGTTGGTTAAAGACGTGGCGGCTGGTACCTGGAAAATTTGATTGCTGAACTCAGGCGCTGCAGCGCCGCCTTCCATGTGGTCAGGTTGCCAGAGTTCTTTAACCGGTCTGCTATCCAGGTCATATACAGGGGCTGCCTGGTTAAATGCCAGTATGGGATTGCCCGGAATGTCAATATTGTTGGTAGTGGCAGGTTCCATTGGTGGTTGATTCATGTTTATCACCACACCGGTATTGCCTTCGTCGTTGTTATCAGGATTAAGTACAAAAGTCCTTTGTTTGGCCACGCTGCCGTTAGAAGTACTGGCAGTTTGTTTTGGATTGCCAAAAGGAACTATCACTGCAGGTTTGTTATCGCTTGATTCGGTAGTTGTTTCAGTTGATTTTGAAATGGTGGAAGCCGGATTATTTTTACTGATAGCCTTGCTGCTGGTTGAAGGAGTGATGAATTCAATGAATGTATAATAACCAACAGCACCCAGAAAGAGAAGTAAACTTAACCAATACCACTTTCTGTTTGGGTGTAATGAACGGTGAATGCCTTTCCACACCTTGTCAGAAGGATACATCTTATATTGGTCAGATTTCTCTTTCAGCAGTTCTTCAATATCCTCTTTATAAAAACCTCGCTCCATATCAATTTTTGTTTGTACGGTATGTTTTCATAGGGTTAAGTCTGTATCAGTAAGTGAGATAACATACATTGAAAGTAAATCACAATGCTATCTACCTGCTGCTACTCCTAACCAATTGTGTTTTTCTTTAGGCCGCATGATGATTTTTTTCTTTACCAGAATATCTTCAAGCATTTGTTTGGCCCGGGTATATTGCGAACGGCTGGTGCTTTCTTCAATATCCAGCATGTCGGCAATTTCTTTGTGCGAATAACCTTCAATGGCATATAGGTTAAGAACCGTACGGTAACCTATAGGTAGCAGACGGATGCATTCTACTACTTGTTTTGCCTGAACTATTGAAGGCACTGATTCTTCGCGCACCTGGATGCTGGTTGCATGAATGATATCGACGCTTTCGTTGAACTTCTTGTTCTTTTTGAGATGGTTGATACAGGTATGAACTATGATTCGCCGTATCCAACCCTCAAATGCTCCTTTGTTCTGAAAGGTGTGTATCTGTGAAAACACTTTGATAAATCCTTCCTGTAACATGTCTTCAGCATCTTCCCGGTGGTGGGCGAACCTGTAACACACAGACAGCATTTTTGGGCTGTACCTGTTGTACAACTCCCGCTGGGCAGTAGTGTCGTTACGTAAACAGCCTTGTAAAATGGCGTCGTCGGTCATATAAACCGTTTGGTTGCCCTGTAATTTAGACAATTTTTCGATGTAATAGCTGCGCTATTTATAAAAAATTAACGCTCCGGGGCGCCAATTTTAATGTGGCAAAATCAGGCTTTAGCGGGCGTTTCTGTCGTTTGTAATCTGGATTGTCATGAATCTCATCAGTTTATCCTAACCTGGTGGCGTAAGTTTTGCTGCATTTTTAAATAACTACTTAACCCTGTCTGTTCCCTAAAACACCGGCATGAAACCTACCTGTTGACCGGGCAATAAATTCTACAAGATATTTTTAAAACGAGTGACCATGGCCAATTTAGAGGAAGTAACCCAATCCGGCGCCCCATCAATTGAAATACATAATGAAGAAGAGCATGGGGAACATGCCAAACAATCGTTCTGGAGCAAGTATGTATTTAGTCACGACCATAAAATGATTGCCCGTCAGTTCCTGATAACAGGCATGATCTGGGCCATCATCGGGGCTGCGTTTTCCGTATTGTTCCGGATACAATTGGGCTATCCGAGCGAAAAGTTTCCCATCCTCGAAGACTTGCTGGGCCATTGGGGCGAAGGGGGAAGAATTAATCCTGAGTTCTATTATTCCCTGGTTACCATGCACGGTACCATCATGATCTTTTTTGTGCTGACAGCCGGACTAAGCGGCACCTTTGCCAACTTTTTAATTCCCCTGCAATGCGGAGCCCGCGACATGGCTTCGCCATTTCTGAATATGCTTTCTTACTGGTTCTTTTTGGCGGCCAGCGTTGTCATGTTCTCCTCTCTTTTTTTACAAACCGGTCCGGCAAGCGGTGGCTGGACGGCCTATCCGCCGCTAAGCGCCCTGGGGGATGCCATGCCTGGCTCGCGTCAGGGAATGGATTACTGGCTGATCTCCCTGGCTTTGTTTGTGGTAAGCACCCTGCTGGGCGGCATCAATTACATTTCAACCATTTTAAACCTGCGCACCAAGGGCATGACCATGAACCGGTTGCCCTTAACTATATGGGCCTTGTTCTTTACTGCCTGTTTGGGATTATTATCATTCCCGGTGTTGCTCTCAGGCTTTATCCTGTTGTTGTTCGATCGCCACGGAGGCACCAGCTTTTACCTGAGCGATATTTATTTGAGCAGCATTGGTAAAGCCCTGCCAAACGAGGGCGGAAATGTTATTCTATACCAACACCTGTTCTGGTTCCTGGGCCACCCGGAAGTATACATAGTGATATTGCCCGCAATGGGCATTGCATCGGAAGTGATCAGCATTAATTCGCGCAAACCCATTTTTGGTTATTCCGCCATGGTAGGGTCGTTGTTCGCCATAGCCATCTTATCGTTTTTGGTATGGGCGCATCATATGTTTGTTTCGGGCATGAATCCATTTTTGGGTTCCGTGTTCGTACTATTGACCTTGCTGATAGCCATACCTTCAGCCATAAAAGTGTTTAACTGGCTGGCCACCTTGTGGCGGGGAAATATCCGGTTTACGCCGGGGGTGTTGTTCGCCATTGGTTTTGTAAGCGTGTTTATTTCGGGCGGGTTAACCGGTATCTGGCTGGGTAACTCAACCATCGATCTGCATGTGCACGACACGTATTTTATCATTGCACACTTTCACCTGGTAATGGGCGTGGCGGCTATGTTTGGGATGTTTGCCGGTATTTATCACTGGTTCCCTAAAATGTATGGCCGGTATATGAATACCACGCTTGGTAATATTCATTTCTGGGTAAGTATTGTGGGAGCTTATTGTATCTTCTGGCCCATGCACTATGAAGGCCTGGCAGGTATGCCGCGCCGTTACCTGGATTATTCCAACTGGGCATCGTTCAATCAATTTGAAGACCTGAACCGGTTTATCACTATTGCTTCCATCATTGTTTTTGCGGTGCAGTTGTTGTTTGTCTTCAACTTATTTTCTTCCATTTTCCAGGGAAGAACGGTACCCAGTTTAAATCCCTGGCAGGCTACCACCCTGGAGTGGACCACACCCATCCATCCGCCGCATGGCAACTGGGACGGTGAGATCCCCGAAGTGCATCGCTGGGCTTATGATTACGACAAAGACGAACGGCCCTTTATTTCACAAACAGAGCCGGTTGGGGCGAGGGAAGAAAATATGGAGCATGTGGCAAGTTGACCAGTTAACCAGTTGACCAGGATTGTTCAAAGAACTTATAAAAGAAAGGCTCCCCGATTACCGGAGAGCCTTTCTTTTATGTATTTACTGGTTAACTGATCAAACCCGTCAACTGGTCAACTATTTAAACCAACACATCACCCGTCATTTCTGCTGGAATAGGTAAGTGCATCATTGTAAGAATAGTGGGCGCAATATCACCCAGTTTGCCTGGCTTAATAGTTCCTTTAAAATTGTTATCGATAATGAATAAAGGCACCAGGTTCATGGTGTGGGCGGTATTGGGCGTACCGTCCTGGTTGATGAGGTAATCGGCATTGCCATGATCGGCAGTTAAGAAAACGGTATAACCATGCGCCAACGCAGCAGTAATCACGCGTTCAACACAATGGTCAACGGTTTCAACAGCTTTAATGGCGGCTGAGAAAACGCCGGTGTGACCCACCATGTCGGCATTGGCAAAATTCAGACAGATAAAATCAGCTGATTCTTTTTCAATTTCCGGAACAATGGCGTCGGTTACTTCATTCGCGCTCATTTCGGGTTGCAGATCGTAGGTAGCTACTTTGGGTGAAGGGATCATAATGCGGCGTTCACCCTCAAAAGGCTGTTCGCGGCCACCACTGAAAAAGAAAGATACGTGCGGGTATTTTTCAGTTTCGGCTATACGGATCTGTTTCTTGCCATTATTGGCCAGAATTTCACCCAGCGTATTATTCAGGTTATCGTTTTCGAATACCACGTTCACATTTTTGAAAGTTTTATCATACTCCGTCATGGTGGTATAGTTCAGCGACAGTTTCTTCATGCCAAAATCAGGCTTATCCGTTTGAGAAAGCACCTCAGTGATCTCCCGGCAACGGTCGGTGCGGAAGTTAAAACAGATAACCGCATCGCCATCTTTTATTGTAGCCAAAGGTTTTTGGTCAGAACCGAGGATAACAGTTGGCTTAATAAATTCATCGGTAACGTTGGCGGCATAGGAGTGTTCAATAGCAGCCAGGGCATCGGTTGATTTTTCGCCAATGCCATTTACCAGGGCGTCGTAGGCGAGTTTCACCCGCTCCCAGCGTTTATCCCGGTCCATCGCATAATAACGACCGCTTACAGAAGCTATTTTACCAACATTGTCGTTCAGGTGATGCTGTAAGTCGGTAACAAAACCCAATCCGCTTTTTGGGTCGGTATCGCGGCCATCGGTAAACGCGTGAACAAATACATCTGAAACGCCTTCCTGTTTGCACAGGGTTATAATGGCTTTTAAATGATTGGTGTGAGAGTGCACCCCGCCATCGCTCACCAGTCCTATAAGGTGTAAAGGTTTTTTATTGTCTTTGCTAAAGCGGATAGCTTTTAATAAATGTTCATTTTTAAAAAAGGAGCCATCGCGAACGGCAACATTGATGCGTTGTAATTCCTGGTATACAATGCGGCCGGCGCCCAGGTTCAGGTGCCCCACTTCGCTGTTTCCCATTTGTCCATCGGGTAACCCTACTAATTCGCCACAGGTAGTTAAAGTGGTATTAGGATATTTTGCATACAACGAGCTTACGAAAGGAGTTTTTGCATTTTGAATAGCATCTGAAGATTTAACCTTTCCAAGGCCCCAACCGTCCATGATGACTAATATAGCTTTATTATTTTGCATATAACTAGATGATTATGTTTGGCTTGTTATTGAGAAATGCAAAGGTAAGGCAATGCGCTGGTAGTAGTAATTTTTGGCGGCATTCTTACTTTGGCATATTTTTAGCGAATTTAGCGGTGAAACGTAAAATTTGTTCATTTATGAAAAAGTATCTGGGATTTGCGATGGTAACCATTTCGCTGGTCCTGGTGTCATTTGCCCCCCTTTATTCTATCGACGACGTAGTCGCGGCCATGAAAACCGGTAATGCCAGTCAGCTTTCAAAATATTTTGATAGCCGGATTGATTTATCATTACCAGGTAAGAGTGATAATTACAGCAAAAGCCAGGCTGAAATGATCTTAAAAGACTTTTTTGCCAACAATACTGTAAAGAACTTCGTAGTAAAACATAAAGGGGAGCAAAATGGTTCCCAGTTCTGCATCGGATTACTGCAAACCAAAAATGGAAACTTCCGCACTAAATTTTTTATGAAGCAAAAGGGCGACCAGCAGTTTGTTCAGGAGCTTGGGTTTGAAGTAACGGAATAATCCTTCGACTCGGCTCAGGACTAATGGACAATTGCCAAATTTATTTCCTTTTTGTCATTAGCTTGTCTGCACCCGAACACTCCGCTGTTCGTGAACTGTTGCTTATTGCCTGTTGCAAATTGCCAATTGATTACCTTTGATTTATGCTCACATTCAATGAACAGCTACATCAATTAATTGAAGCAGCCCTGAACGAAGACATTGGGGATGGAGATCACTCTACCTTATCGGCTATACCTGCCGATGCAAAAGGGAAAGCCGTGTTAAAGATAAAACAGGCGGGTACCATGGCCGGTATGCAGGTGGCTGAGGCTATTTTCAGGTATAAGGAACCTGGCGCCCGGTTTATTGCTTTTAAAAAAGATGGCGATACCATGTTGCCCGGTGAAAATGCATTTGAAGTAATTGCCACGGTACATACCATTCTGCAATGCGAACGGCTGGTGTTGAATTGCATGCAGCGCATGAGCGGCATTGCCACCCTCACCCGACAATATACTAACCAGTTAAAAGGATACGCCACCAAATTGCTGGATACCCGCAAAACCACGCCTGGTTTTCGAGTGCTCGAAAAGGAGGCTGTGCGTATAGGCGGTGGCCACAATCACCGGATGGGGTTGTATGATATGATCATGTTAAAAGATAATCATATTGATTATAGCGGTGGACTGGAAAAAGCTATCGACCGGGCCTGGCAATACGTACAACAGGTAAAACCCGGGTTAAAGATTGAAGTGGAAACCCGCAGCCTCGATGATGTTAAAAAGGTAGTGGCCTTTGGCAAAGTTGACCGTATTATGTTGGATAACTTTACGCCCGAACAGTTAAGTCAGGCATTGAAAATAATAAACGGCCAGTATGAGACCGAAGCCAGTGGTGGAATAACATTGGAGAACATCACGGAATATGCACAAACCGGCGTAGATTATGTAAGCGTAGGCGCTCTTATACACCAGGCCGTGAGTCTTGATTTGAGTTTGAAAGCTGTTATTGTTTAATTACTGGTCTGTTCCATTGACCATTGACGAACTCAGAGATCCATAACCAAGCATTAAAACAATGAGTAAAAAGAATAAACCTGATAACAAGGGTTTCGTATATAGCACCGATCCCAATTTTAGGTTTGAAGAAGAGCAAAAAGGCGGTTCGCAAACTTTGCCACCCGAGCAACAGAAATTGCGCATCTGGTTAAATACCAGGCTGCGTGCCGGTAAAGCGGTAACATTGGTCGTTGATTTTGTTGGAACCGAAGAAGACCTGGAAGACCTGGGCAAGAAGCTAAAGAACTATTGCGGAACCGGCGGTTCTGCCAAAGACGGCGAGATCCTTATCCAGGGCGATCAACGCGATAAAGTATTGCAGTGGTTGCTGAAAAATGGCTATAAGAACAGTAAGAAGGCGGGGTAGGGAAAGTTTAGAATAACTTAGAACTATGGATATACTCTGGGAAATATTGGCTTTGATATGCTTCATGATATTGCTGAGCCTGGGGTTGTTTGCCGTATATTCTT
>JAJKIL010000267.1 GCA_021154515.1 Niastella sp.
GTCATTCAGCAATTTAACCTATGCCCCAAAGGATAGCACGGTGGTAGAAACGGCATGGGTACAAAACAAACTGGTTTTTAATGATGAATCGTTCCTTGAAATAGCTGAAAAAATGGAACGCTGGTATAATGTAGAGATCGTATTCAAGGATGTAAAAAAACAGACCGAGCATTTCTCCGGCTCTTTTACAAACGAAACCGTACAACAGGCGCTGTATGGTTTAAGTGTAACAACTCCTTTTCATTATACCATACAGGGCAATAAAATAACTATAGGAAAATGATATTTAAATCAAAACGATTGAAATGAATAACAACAGTTCATAGACCTGTAATAAAAAGCGGAACCTCATTGCAGTGAGATCCCGCCAGGTAAAATACAGGCTGAAATGAGCTTTCCTGTTTAGGCGCAGGAAACACCTATTATTTAACCTTCCAATTAACAAAGTATGAAAAAAAACGGAATTCTGCTGAGTTTCGGCAGGGACCCGCTTTTCCTAAAGTTCGTCCGGATTATGAAGCTTGCATTCGCTATAATACTGATCAGTTGTCTTCATGTTACAGCCGGTGGCTATTCGCAAAACAGGATCAGTGTTGACTTTCAGTCAACGCAATTGAAAAAGGCATTATCATTTATTGAAAAGAAAAGCAACTTCCGGTTTCTGTATAATGAGAACCTGGTGACCAATGTGCCCCGCATTACGCTCACAATGGTTAATGCCGAAGTAACTGAAGTGTTGAACCGGTTGTTGAACAATACCGGTCTCTCCTACCAATTAATGGCCAATAACCTGGTGATCCTTAAAACAGGTATAGCAGTCATGCAGGATATTAGGGTGTCGGGCAGGGTTACCAGTACTACCGGTGAACCGGTAGCTGGTGCGTCGGTGGTGGTAAAGAACACTTCCATTGGCACTACTACGGATGGCGCAGGCAATTATTCCCTGACCGTACCTGATAGTGCGGTGCTGGTAATTTCTTCCCTGGGATTTGAAACGCAGGAAGAAACTGTAAATGGCCGCGCTACCATTAATGTTAATTTGAAGGCTGCGGACGCATCTTCCCTGCAACAGGTAGTAGTAGTGGGTTATGGTACCAGTACAAAAAGAGATCTGACAGCCCCTGTTGCCGTGGTGAATCCTGAAGACCTGAACAAGCGAACAACATCCAGCCCCATGCAGGCATTACAGGGTAGTGTAACAGGTGTGCAGGTTATTACTACCGGGGCGCCGGGCGGTTCAGCCACCGTACGCATAAGAGGGGTAGGTTCTTTCAATAATACTTCGCCTTTGTATGTAGTAGATGGGATGTTCGTTGATAATATCGACTTTTTGAATACCAATGATATTGGTGAAATGTCGATCTTGAAAGACGCCTCCGCTGCTGCTATTTACGGCGTGCGGGCCGCAAATGGCGTAATTATTATCACTACCAAAAAAGGAAAATATAATCAAAAGACGCGGGTAACTTATAATGGGTACTTTGGTGTACAAAAACCAACGGGCAACTATAAACTGGCCAATGGATCACAATATGCCGCTATGGAGCTGGCCAAGCAAACAGGGGCGGATTCTGCACGGGTTACCAATTCGGTTACCAAATTTGGCGGTAGTGGCGTAAACCCGGCTACCAATACCGATTGGTACGACGAACTTTTAAAGAGTTCTGCCCTCATGCACAATCACAGCATCGATATAAGTGGTGGCGCTCCTAAAGTAAACTATACTCTTGGTTTGAATTACCTGTACCAGGATGGTATTACAGAAACCGAGAGCAGCTATAAAAGATATAACGGTCGCCTTCAAATTGAAGCCAAACCATATGATTGGTTAAAGATGGGCATTACGGCACATTTCACCAATTTCACCCAGCGGAACCCGAATACCGGTGCATTTTATCTGGCTTATTTGGCTTCTCCATTATACCCCGTGTTCGATGCTACCAATACATTGGCAAAGCCAGATAAATATACTTCTTCGACCACGCTTGGGTTTAATAACGGCGTTTTTAATAACCCGGTTGCTGCTGCCAATTACTGGTACGACAAAACAAAAGGTTTCCAGGTACTTCCTTCAGTTTACCTGGAAGCAGATATCATAAAAAATAAATTGTCTGTACGCTCCCAGTTAAGCCAGCGCTATGGTTCTAACCTGAATCAGAATTACATTCCCGAGTATTATGTTGATAACAATCAGAAATCACGGGTATCGGTGTTAACTTCCACCCAGGATAGAACGGAGAATTATATCCTCGATAATTTAATAACCTATAGGGATAGCAAGGACAAACACCATTGGACGGTTTTGTTGGGTCAATCGGCCCGCCAGGAACAGTTCAGGTCAACACAGGTGATCACCGACAGTATACCACAGGACCAGATTTTCTGGTATGCCGACCAGGGTGCCCGCCGTTCAAATGGTTATAATGAAACTGGTTTTAGAAATACCTCGCTTTCCTATTTTGGCAGATTGGAGTATAACTATGCCGGTAAGTATTTATTAACAGCTACTTTCCGTGCCGATGGAACTTCGAAATACCAGGATAAATGGGGATACTTCCCTTCGGTTGGTGTAGGTTGGGTGCTCTCGGATGAAGGTTTTATGAGGGATAACAAGCTATTCGACCTGTTGAAGCTTCGGGGATCGTGGGGAAAACTGGGTAACGACAATGTGCCGCCAAGTACTGGTTATGCAGTTGTATACAGTGGTAATGATTATTCAGGCATTTTCAATAGCACGGCCACCAGCAATGGCGTACCGGTAACCGGTTATCGCATCGATCCGTTATTCGGGATTGTAAAGTGGGAAGTAGTGACTGAATGGGATGGAGGTATTGACTTTTCGCTGTTGAACAGGCGACTAAAAGGTTCTGTGGATTACTATCACCGGCAAACGAGTGATCTGGCATTTGAAAGAAATTTCCCCTTTATAAGTAGTGTTAAAGTATATAGTAACTGGGGTAAGGTAAATAACAGTGGTATAGAAGTAACATTGGATTGGGCTGATAAATTAGGCCAGCTGGGTTATCATATCGGCGGTAATCTTACCACTGTGAAAAACGAGGTGATTGACCTGCATGGCGTGAAAAAT
The DNA here is from genome assembly GCA_021154515.1 of Niastella sp. Lineage (GTDB taxonomy): Bacteria > Bacteroidota > Bacteroidia > Chitinophagales > Chitinophagaceae > Niastella. The sequence goes on from JAJKIL010000267.1 coordinate 3,089, forward strand.
ATCCCGGGTGGGATTGCTGAATTTCCAACTCAGTCGCAGGTTGGCGAACCTTTCAATTTCTTTTATGGATACCAGGTAGCAGGTATTTACCAGAATCAGGCTGAAATAAATGCCGATCCCATTGCCGTTGCCAATAATGTAAAACCAGGCTACTTCAGGTACGTAGATGTGAACAATGATAAAAAGCTGGATGAAAACGATCGCGTAAACCTGGGTAGTTACCTTCCCAGGATCAATTATGGGTTTAATCTTGGCCTCGATTACAAAAATTTTGACCTGAGCATCCTCTTCCAGGGTGTAGGTGAAAGTTATATCCTGAACAATAACCGCGCTGCCCGGCAAAAATTTCCCGACATGAACGGGGATGAAAAATTTGTAACCAGTTTGTGGACAGGCGAAGGTTCTACCAATAAATATCCTTCTGCTATTGCTACCAACCAATCGTGGAATAACAACGCAAGTTCGTTTTTTGTAGAAAACGGATCTTACCTGCGTTTGCAGAATATTCAACTGGGATACAACTTCAAGGTGGGTGGAACAAATGGTGCTTCGTTCAGGGTATATGCTACTGCCGATCGCCCGGTTATCTGGACCAGGTATTCCGGCGTAACGCCTGAAATAGCCACCCCGGCACAGCTGCCGAAAGACAGGGCATCGGGGCCGGGGAATGCCACGTTTACCCAACCAACCTCGTTCGGCTATGATAATAATGTGTATCCCACCACCGCGGTTTATTCTGTTGGGATAAGAATTACTTATTAACCTTAATTACTCAGGATCATGAACACAACTAAATATATTTTATTTCTACTGTTGCTGATGCAGGCAACAGCTTGTAAGAAGTACTTGGATCACGATGTGGAAGACAAGCCTAATAGCGCATCGATCGATTACACCAATATAGGTGCTATGTATTCACCCGTGTCAGGGGCTTATCGTACAGCAGCAGGAGAAAATCCGGGCTTTGTACACTGGATGGATTGTGGCGTGCGCGTAGTACGCGGCGATGATGTAGCTAAAGGGTCGGCCCCCAACGATCAGGGAACGCTTTCGGATATTAAAAACTTTCACAATGAAAATCCTGGCGTAGTAACTTTCTGGGGCAACAATAATTATTGGGTCGATCACTATGCAGTAGTGCTGTATTGCAATAGGGCGTTAACCGAGCTCGATAAATTCCGGGCAAACATTTCTGCAAGCGATGCCGCCAACCTGGCATTGTACAATCAATATAGAGCTGAGGTAAGGGTTATCCGCGCCTGGGCGCATATCCTGATATCCCGTGTATTCGGGGATGTGCCGATCCTTACGAGTAATGACATTTTATTGACAGCAGGTAAAAGCACCGTACTGGAAATACGCCAGTGGGTAATTAGTGAAATGGATTCTTCGATAAGTTATCTGCCAGACGCCCGGCCTAACGAGGCTTCACCCAGGGGAGCAGTAACAAAATATACCGCCCTTTTGATCAAGGCGAAAGCAGCGGCGGATGCAGCTGGTAACGATAATGGAAGCCCTTATTGGGACATAGTTTTATCTGCTACGAACGATATTATCAATAGTCACAAATTCACCTTGTTTCCCGATTTCTATCAGCTCTGGAAGATCCCAGGTAAGCTGTCGGATGAATCCTTGCTGGAATTACAGTATACTGATTTTGGTACCAGTACAGGAACCTCGGTGACGCCTGGCGTGTTTTTTACATTCCAGGGACCTAGTGGGGATCAGAAGGGCAGCCCGGTTTCAGGATGGGGATTTTTGTCGCCTAGCCAGGATATTGTTGACTTTTTCAATAACCGGAACGATTCGGTTCGGCTGAAAACTACCATTTTGAATGCAGGGTCAACAGAAAGCGGTTTTGTTACAACCCCCTCGGGCGATAAAATTTATGGAAACTCGAACGGTCAAACGAGGTTCATGGGTAAAGCCTATTTGCCTGCCAGTCAAATGACGCCGGGAAGAACCGACTATGGTTCCAATAATAATGTACGCGTATTACGATATGCCGATGCCTTGTTATTAAATGCCGAGGCAAAAGTTAGAAAAGGTCAGAACGGAGATGTGCCCTTTAACCAGGTTCACGAGCGGGCTAAGTTGAGCCCGGTAACAGGCGTGACCTTGCAGCAGGTGTTGGATGAACGCCGCGCTGAATTTGCCTGTGAGTGGTGGGGAGAAAGATACAATGACCTGATACGAACCGGCCAGGCTGCCACTGTTTTGGCGCCGCAGGGCTTTGCTCCTGGTAAAGAATATGTGCCGATACCACAGGCACAAAAAGACCTGGATGCAAATTTGTAGTTGCCTGATCCGTACCCGCCCAAGTACCGAAACTAAACGACCGCCGCAATGATACGTTCCAGGTTAACCCTAATAATGATTGTTATTTCTTTTTTAGTGATCCGTTGCTCGAATACGCAAAAACCAATGAATGGGGAAGCAAAGTTTACTCCAGAGGATGAGGAACTTTTTACCCAGGTACAGGAACAAACATTTCAATACTTCTGGGAGGGCGCAGAACCGCACAGTGGCATGGCACGGGAACGTATTCATGTTGATAACGTATACCCCGAAAATGACCAAAACGTTGTTACCACTGGTGGCAGCGGCTTTGGCGTTATGGCTTTATTAGTCGGTATACACCGCGGTTTTATTACCCGCGACCAGGGGCGGGAACGACTGGAAAAAATAGTTCATTTTCTGCAAACGGCCGATCGCTTTCATGGCGCATGGCCACATTGGTTTAATGGGGAAACAGGTAAAGTAAAACCCTTTGGCCGTAAAGATAATGGCGGCGACCTGGTTGAAACTTCTTTCCTGTTACAGGGCTTACTTTGTGCCCGGCAATTCTTTGTAAAGGGTGATTCTGCCGAGCAGGTATTGGCCGCCCGCATTGACACCTTGTGGCAGGATGTGGAGTTTGATTGGTACCGCCATGGTGAAAACGTATTGTACTGGCACTGGAGCCCGACCTATAATTGGGAAATGAACTTTCCGGTGCATGGCTATAATGAATGTTTGATAATGTACATACTGGCGGCGTCTTCGCCTACACATGGCGTTCCGCCGGAAGTATATCACGAGGGCTGGGCGCAGAACGGTCAGATTGTTTCACACTGTCCTGTATTTGGTTATTCTTTACAATTATATCACCAGGGCGATTCGCCCTATGGCGGTCCGCTGTTCTGGACGCATTACTCTTACCTGGGGCTCGATCCGCATGGATTAAAAGACCGGTATGCCGATTATTGGGAAGAAAATAAAAATCAAACCCTGATCAATTATGCCTGGTGTGTAAAAAATCCAAAGTATTTTAAATGCTATGGTCCCGATAGCTGGGGACTTACCGCCAGCTATTCCGTGCAGGGTTATGCCGCGCATGCCCCGGGCAAGAATACCGATCTGGGTGTCATATCACCCACCGCAGCCTTATCATCCTTTCCTTATACGCCACAACAGTCTATGCAAGCCATGCGGCATTGGTACAACGACGAGAAAAATAAACTATGGGGCCCTTATGGCTTTTACGATGCGTTTAGCCAGTCTGCAGGCTGGTACCCACAACGGTATTTGGCCATCGATCAGGGGCCCATTGTGGTTATGATGGAAAACTATCGCAGCGGGTTATTATGGAAATTGTTTATGAGCTGCCCCGAAGTAAAAGCGGGCCTGAAAAGACTCGGCTTTACAAGCCCGCATTTTAAATAGCATTATAATGTTTAAAAGACTAACTTATATAGCTTTTTTCCATGCCGTTATAGTTCCGCAGGTTTTTCCTCAAAGCAATGCGAATCCCGAACGTGTGCAGTCAGAAAAGGTGGGCCGTTCCCACGTAGAAGGGCCCACCTTTACCTTCCAAACCTATTGCAACCCTATAAATATCGACTACGGCTATACGCCCATTCCCAATTTTACCGAATGGGGCAAACACCGCGCTTCTGCCGATCCCGTGATCGTACTATACAAGGGCGATTATTATTTATTCAGCACCAATCAGTGGGGTTATTGGTACAGCAACGATATGAGTAACTGGCATTTTGTTTCCCGCTCATTTCTGAAACCCTGGCATAAAGTGTATGACGATCTGTGTGCCCCGGCTGTTTGGGTGCAGGGCGATACCTTACTGGTATTTGGTTCAACTTACTCAACCAATTTTCCCATTTGGATGAGCACCAACCCCAAAGCAAATGAATGGAAAGAAGCCATAGCTTCATTTGAAATAGGTGGCTGGGATCCGGATTTTTTCCTTGACGACGATGGCAAGCTGTATATGTACAATGGCAGCAGCAACCGGTATCCATTGTATGGAATTGAAATTGACCGTAAAAAATTTACTCCTAAAGGCACCCGAAAGGAAATGTATTTGCTGGAACCATGGCGCTATGGCTGGCAGCGCTTTGGCGAATACCTGGATAACACATTCCTCGATCCTTTTATTGAAGGCGCCTGGATGACCAAATATAACGGAAAATACTACCTGCAATATGGTGCGCCCGGTACCGAGTTCAGCGGTTATGCCGATGGGGTGGTGGTAGGCGATCATCCGCTGGGGCCCTTTGTTCCGCAATCATTACCCCTGAGTTACAAACCCGGCGGCTTTGCCCGCGGCGCCGGTCATGGCGCAACCTTTAAAGATCCCTACAATAACTGGTTGCATGTGTCTACCATTGTCATTTCAGTAAAAAATAATTTTGAACGGCGCATAGGCATCTGGCCGGCCGGTTTTGATAAAGACGATGTGATGTATATGGATGCAGCGTTCGGCGATTACCCGCATTATTTGCCAGCCGTTTCTACCTCCTCCCCCAATGGGGGAGGCCGGGAGGGGGCGATTGGTTTCACCGGCTGGATGCTTCTCAATTATTCCAAACCCGTCACCGTTTCATCTACACTTGCCAGTTATTACCCTAACTTCGCGGTGGATGAAAGCATCAAAACATACTGGAGCGCCGCTACAGGCAATAAAGGTGAATGGATAGCAACCGACCTGGGCGGTATCTGTACTGTACGCGCCATTCAACTCAATTATGCCGATCAGGATGTAACTTTCCTGGGCAAACAACAAGGCACCTGTCATCAATATAAATTATATCAAAGTGCGGATGGTAAGAACTGGAAATTGCTGGTAGATAAAAGCAACAACAAAACCGATGTACCGCATGACTATATTGAATTGCAAAACCCGGTTCAAACCCGTTATATTAAACTCGAAAATATTCATATGCCCGGCGGAAAATTCGCCATCAGCGGCCTGCGGGTATTTGGTAATGGCAATGGCAATAAGCCCGATACAGTGAAACAGTTTATTGTTTTGCGCACCGAAAAAGACAAACGCAGCGCCTGGTTAAAATGGTCGCCGGTTGACAATGCCTATGCCTACAATATTTACATGGGCCTTGCGCCTGATAAATTATACAACTGTGTAATGGTGTATAGCAGCAACGAATATTATTGTAAAGCCATGGATAAGGAAAAGCCTTATTACTTCACCCTTGAGGCCATTAATGAAAACGGGGTATCGGCCAGAAGTAAAGTGATAAAAGCAGAATAATAAATAAACATATATGCGCAGAACATTATTAACGATTGTTTCCTTATCCTTTCTGTTGCACGCAACCGCACAAACAACCGACGCCAAAATGAAGGCGTACGTGGCCAATCTCATGAGTAAAATGACGCTGGACGAAAAGATCGGCCAGTTGAACCTGGTAACACCCGGCTGGGGTGTGCCAACCGGTTCAGTGGTGAGCCGGGGTGTGGAAGATAATATTCGAAAAGGACGCGTGGGCGGACTGTTCGGCATTTTCGGTCCTGATAAAATACGCCAGGCGCAAACGCTGGCCGTAAAAGAAAGTCGCCTGCACATTCCACTCATCTTTGGGTTGGATGTAATACATGGACACAAAACCATTTTTCCCATTCCGCTCGGGCTCTCCTCCTCCTGGGACACTACCCTGATTGAACGCAGTGCCCGTATTGCCGCCATGGAAGCCACTGCCGACGGACTATGCTGGGTGTATTCGCCTATGGTTGATATTGCCCGTGACCCACGCTGGGGCCGCATTGCAGAAGGTTCCGGTGAAGACCCCTACCTGGGTTCAAAAGTTGCACAGGCCATGGTGAAAGGCTACCAGGGCACTGACTTGTCGAAAGACAATACCGTAATGGCCTGTGTAAAACATTTTGCCCTGTACGGTGCTGCAGAAGCAGGCCGTGATTACAATACCACCGACATGAGCCGCATCAGAATGTTCAATGAATACCTGCCGCCTTATAAAGCGGCTGTTGATGCCGGTGTAGGCAGTGTAATGAGCTCTTTCAATGAAATAGATGGCATTCCCGCAACAGGCAATCACTGGTTGCTGACCGAGGTGTTACGCAATAAATGGGGCTTTAAGGGTTTTGTAGTATCTGATTATACCTCGGTGAATGAAATGATGGCCCATGGCATGGGCGATCTGCCAACCGTATCGGCCCTGGCGCTAAAGGCCGGCCTCGATATGGACATGGTAGGCGAAGGCTTTTTGACCACTTTACAAAATTCCCTGAAAGCAGGAAAGATAACGTTGAAAGAAATTAACGATGCCTGCCAGCGGGTATTGGAAGCAAAGTATAAGCTGGGATTGTTCGATGATCCTTATCGCTATTTAAACGAATCGCGGCCCGATAAAGAGATCCTGACAGCGCAGAACCGACAGGCAGCCCGGGAAACGGCCACCCGCTCCATGGTGTTGTTGAAAAATGAACGCCAGATACTGCCCTTAAAAAAATCAGGCACCATTGCGCTCATTGGCCCGCTGGCCGATAACCATTCAGAAATGCTGGGCACCTGGGCCGTATCGGGTGATAAATCAAAAAGCATAAGCATAATAGAGGGGCTGAAAAATGTGGCAGGCAACGGGGTGCAAATACTGTTGGCAAAAGGCGCCAACATCACCGATGATACGGCCTTTGCCAAACGCATCAGTCCGTTTGACAAACCAACTGAAATAGACCCACGCACTCCGGATGCAATGATCCAGGAAGCGATCGATGTAGCTGGAAAGGCAGACGCAGTTGTAGCGGTAGTGGGCGAAGCGGCGGAAATGTCGGGCGAATCAGCCAGCCGCACCAACCTTGATTTACCCGGCAGCCAGCGGAAGCTGATTGAAGCCCTGGTAAAAACCGGAAAGCCCCTGGTAGTGGTATTATTGAATGGCCGCCCGCTTACCATCCCCTGGCTCGATGAACAGGCGCCTGCCATCCTGGAAGCCTGGTTTGCGGGAACCGAAGCCGGCAACGCCATTGCCGATGTATTGTTTGGGAATTACAACCCTTCGGGCAAGCTAACAACCTCCTTTCCACGCAATGTGGGCCAGATCCCCATTTACTATAATCACAAAAATACCGGCCGGCCCTATGAAGGCGGCAATCCTAAATTCAAATCAGATTACCTGGATGTAGATAATTCACCTTTATATCCCTTTGGTTACGGGCTCAGCTATACTACGTTCACTTACGATACCATTCAACTCAGCCAGAATACATTACGACCCGGGCAGTCGATAACCGCTTCTATCCTGCTTAAAAATACCGGAAATATGGCCGGGGAAGAAACCGTTCAACTGTACATCCGCGACCTGGCAGGGTCAGTAACCCGCCCGGTAAAAGAATTAAAAGGATTTCAGAAAATAAACCTGAATGCCGGGGAAATGAAAAAAGTGGAGTTCACCATTACTGAGAACGACCTGAAATTTTACAACAGTGAGCTGAGATATATGGCCGAGCCTGGGGAGTTTAAATTATTTATTGGCACCAACAGCCGCGATGTAAAGGAAGCCGGCTTTAGGTTGGTGAAATAATTTTGCGGTGTAACTTGCGCCCAAACTAATAAATGATGGCACCTGTGAAAAACATAATTTTTGATTTGGGCGGAGTTTTACTCAACCTGGATGTACCAAAAACCAGCGAAGCATTTAAAGCGTTAGGGCTTACCCATATTGATGAACTGTTTCGCATAGGGTTTGCCACTTCTTTTTTCAGGGATTATGAAATGGGCACCATTTCAGACGAGCAGTTTGTAGAAAAGGCACAACAACTGACGACCCCCGGCACCACCAAAGCGCAGGTAATTGCCGCCTGGAATGATATGTTGCTGGATTTTCCGGCCGAACGGGTGGAATTCCTTAAAAAGCTTCAAAGCAAATACCGGATCTACTTATTCAGCAATACCAATCAAATACACCTGTTGCATTTTCACAAAGCTTACCGGAATGTATATGGCAGCGACATGGACGACCTTTTTATAAAGGCGTATTATTCCCATCTTATAAAATTGCGCAAACCCGATGTGGCGGCTTTTGAATATGTTATAAAGGACAGTGGCATTCATGCGGAAGAAAGCCTGTTTATTGACGATGCCCTGGTAAATGTGGAAGGGGCGCGCAAAGCCGGTTTACAGGCACTACACCTCACCGATGGAAAGACAATTCTTGATCTGGGGCTGTAATTATTCCTTTACTTCTTCGAAATCAATGTAATCGCCGGCCTTTGGTTTGCTGGCGGTGGTATTATTGGCCGAAGACTGTCCATTATTATTGGCAGCAGTATTTTGCTGAAGCGGGTCCTGCTGTTGTTGGTGCTGGCGTTGAAAGTCCTTTATCTGGCTACGTACGCGCCACGACATTTTAATTAAGGGCACGAGGAAGTTAAATACAAACTTGTAAATAAAAATGGCAAGGAATATATATAATAGTAAGCGAAATATGTTCATATTAGAAAAACTAAAGGTACAAATACAGCACCTAACAAACTGTTAAGGAGCTTGCAAATACAATTCAGCTGCTGCAAAATACAGGCCCCCGACCATTATTGCGGAACCTGGCAAAACTATATCAAATCAACAAATGTGGTATTCTGAAAGTTCAGAATAGGGGTAAAATGATGGCCGTCATCCATTTAAATTTTCATTTATTCAAAATTAACAACAGCGTTTTTGGAAGTAATAATTTAATTACCTTACCTTTGCCAAGGCAAAAGAAGATTAGAAAGGGAACGGAATCGTTCCCTTCTTTATTTCCCATAAGACATGGAAACACCAGTACAGGCAATTGAAAAAATGATACAGGATATGCTGGCCGATGATCCGGCTTATTTCCTGGTTGAGATCAGAGTAAAACCCACCAATAACGTAAAGCTTTTTTTGGATGGCGACCAGGGAGTGACCATCGAAAAGTGTATCTCCTGGAACCGGGCTTTATATAAAAAGATCGAAGAAGACAATCTATTCCCTAATGGAGACTTTTCGCTTGAGGTATCTTCTCCCGGCCTTGACGAACCCTTAAAATTGTTACGGCAGTACAAAAAGAATCTGGGCCGTCCGGTTGAGGTGATCCTCAAAGACGGTATTAAAGTTGCCGGCAAAATGACGGAGGTGGGCGAAGACACTATTACAGTTGAAGAAACAAGAGGAAAAAATAAAAAGAAAGAGGTGATAACACACCATTTTCAATTTGATCAAATTAAATCAACAACAATTCAAACAGTATTTTAATAAGATCCTGACACCGGGTGTTGGGGCAAAAAATTGTAGTATATGGCAAGCATAAACTTGATAGAGGCCTTCGCTGACTTTAAGGACGCAGAAAATATAGATCGCCCTACCATGATGAAAGTGGTTGAGGATGTATTCAAAACCCTGCTGCGTAAAAAATATGGCAGTGACGAGAATTTTGACGTAATTGTGAATGCAGAAAAGGGTGACCTGGAAATTATGCGCCGCCGTACTATTGTTGACGATGGAAACGTGATGGATCCCCTGGCTGAAATTGCCTATAGCGATGCTGTAAAAATTGAACCCGACTTTGAAGTAGGGGAAGAATTATATGAGGAAATTAATATCCTCGATTTCGGCCGCCGGGCTATTCTGGCCGCCAAACAAACCCTGGCCAGCCGTATCAGTGACCTGAAAAAGAACGTTCTGGTTAAAAAATACGGCGACAGGATCGGTGAGATAATCGGTGCCGAGGTGTACCAGGTTTGGAAAAAAGAAATTTTATTGCTCGATGAAGAGGGGAATGAATTAATATTGCCTAAATCTGAGCAAATTCCGCAAGACTATTTCAAGAAAGGTGAAAATATCCGCGCCGTTGTTAAAAAAGTAGAATTAAAAAACAATTCTCCGGTCATTATTTTATCCCGTACCTCTCCCTCTTTCCTGGCAAAACTGCTTGAAATTGAGGTGCCTGAAATATTTGATGGTTTAATTGTTATCAAAAAGATCGTCCGTGAACCTGGTGAAAGGGCTAAAGTGGCAGTAGAGTCATACGACGATCGTATTGATCCCGTAGGCGCGTGCGTGGGGATGAAAGGTAGCCGTATCCATGGAATTGTACGGGAACTGAAAAATGAAAACATAGATGTTATTAACTGGACCAATAATGTTCAACTGCTGATCCAACGCTCACTTACACCTGCCAAGATCACCACACAGGATCTTGACAATGACAAAAAACAGGCGAATGTTTACCTGAAACCTGATCAGGTGTCACTGGCGATTGGTAAAAAAGGCGTGAATATCAAGCTGGCACAGGAATTAACAGGATATAGCATCGACGTTTATCGCGATACAGAAGGCGAACCCCAGGAATTTGATATCGATCTGGAAGAATTCAGCGATGAAATTGAAACCTGGATCATTGATGAGCTTAAACGCGTTGGTTGCGATACGGCACGCAGTGTGCTGGATCTCACCGCCGAAGAGCTCGAAAGAAGAACCGACCTCGAAAGAGAGACCATCAATGAAGTTCGCCGCATTCTGAATGAAGAATTTGAAAAAGGATAGGCGAAGAAAGAGAGTGAAATCGGTCAAATAAGCAACAGGTTCAAATTAGTCAAAGCGCACAGGCTGTGGTTAATTTATATAACTATTTTGACTTATGTGACTAATTTAACTTTTTCCAAGTAATTTGCTTATCCAAACAGCGAACAAAACAAAAAATTGTCTTACAATATCGAATGGCAGAAACAACAACAATAAGATTAATGGCCGCAGCCAAAGAGTTTAACATCGGCAAGGAAACGCTGGTAGACTTTTTGATAGGAAAGGGATTTAACAATGACGATCTCAAACCCACGTCTAAACTGACGGAGGAGATGTATCGTGCTTTGCAGCAGGAATTCCAGAGTGATAAAGTGGCCAAGTTAAAAAGCGATCAGATTGATCTGCCAAAGGGAAGTCTGGAAGCGAAGAAGAAGAAGGAAGACGATGCTGCGGCTGTAAAGAAAGAAGTGGTTAAAAAACAGGAACCAACGCCGGTTGTGGAAGAAAAGAAAGAAGAGAAGATAGAAA
>JAJKIL010000268.1 GCA_021154515.1 Niastella sp.
AAACCGGTGCGGATCTTCAAAATATAATACGTCCTGATAATTTCTTATATCACGATCATGCCATCACCCTTATCTACGATGGTAATACCCAAACCATCATAATCAGTTTCAACGCCTCCGGGAGGATATCCACCCATATTGTAAGCCAGCAACTGCTTGCCATTGCTTGTTTGCTGGTAAACGTTCTTGTGAGCAAAGCCATTTTCTGTTTCCTGGCGATCTGTTGCTACAAACACGGTAGTTTGTTTACCGGCATATCCTGATCTTTCAGCAAAGTTTTCAGGGTATACGCCAAAGTGAATGCTGATAGCATTGGCACCGGCTGCCTTTGAACGTTGCAAAAATTCTTCTAATTCTTCAATTGTATAGAAAAGGCTCAGCGTATCCTCTTCACCCATGCGCTCAGAATTCTGTTGCCACCTTTCTTGTTTATAAGTACGAATGAGGGTATCTACGTGGTTCGTGTTTACGTATCTTCCTACCGATAAGGAATTTTTTTCAATTGTAGTCATAGCTTGTAAGTTTTGTTTAGTGTGATTGTGTTGTCGATGTAAAAGTAGGGGCGGGGGCACAGCAAACTTCGGCTACAACTAAATGTTAGACAACTAATTACAAATTACTATTATTCATAACGTGAAGGAGTTCAACGAGTCACGTGAAAAAGACGGTGCAAATACCGTGAAATGAGGAAGAATTAACCGTTTAAAAAACATCGCTTACCCCCGTCTATTTACGGGGGTATTCAGCCCGCTAATTCCCCGTACAAAATACCGTAGTTAATAAATCGCGCTTTTCTGGCATGTATCCGGTTTTTGTCTGAAATTAGACATGGAGAGTTGCTATCATCCCGTTTTATAAATCCAATGGTCCTGTGAAAACACGCCGACAGATTTCCTCAAGGCTTTTGTTATCCACAAATCCTCTTGAGGAAATTTTATTCTGAAAACAGAATTTTCCTTTTTCAAACTACCTGCTTTATCTTTTTACCATTAGCCTTGTCCTTTTTTGATAAAGTAGGTAGTTTGTTTTTAAATCCTCCCTCTCACCATTCCCGTCATTCACAGATTCCATTGTAATTTCCTATTGCTGATCTGATGTAATTTCACTTAGTGATATGTCTCATTTGCCTGTCTGGCCCATTTGGAAAGAATCCCCTTTTATCCGGCTAATAATTCCGCTTATCGCTGGCATAGCTAATCAGTGGTATTGGCCCTCCCCTATTCTTTTTATGTGGCTTCTTTTCGCCTTCAGCACTGTTGCGCTCTGGCTTCTTTATGCTCAGCCCCTTTCACGCCAATACCATACCCAATGGCTTAATGGCGTATGCTTGCACGCAACACTATTTGCCACAGGAGGTTTAGTTCTATTTTATGGTGATATCCAACATCAAAAAACGAGTATTACCAGGCAGAATACAGCAGGAAAGGTTATTCTGGTAACCATTGAAGAACCACTGACTGAAAAAACACAATCCTATAAAACCATTGCATCCGTTCAGGCAGTTTTGTTTGACCATTTTATTAACAAAGCCAGCGGGAAGATCCTTCTCTACTTTCAAAAAGACAGTACCAGCCAACATCTTCACTATGGCAAACAATTATTACTCTATAAAGCATTGCAACCGGTAAAAAATACTGGTAACCCGGGCTGCTTCGACTATAAGCGGTATTGCGCTTTTCAAGGCATTTCGCACCAGGTGAACCTTAAGCAGGGCGAGTATGTACCCCTCAAAATAGAAAATGAAAATCTGTTTCGGAAATTTCTTTTTTCCACAAGAGCCAAAATTGTTTTGCTCCTTAAAAGATACATCCCCGGCGAAAAAGAAGCCGGACTTGCTGAGGCCATGCTTATAGGTTATAAAGAAGATCTTGACCAACGCCTGGTACAATCCTATTCTAATACAGGGGTAGTGCATATCATTGCCATTTCGGGCTTACACCTTGGATTAATATACTGGCTGTTAACGCTCTTATGCAAACCACTGGCACAACGTAAAGGAGGTAAACTGGTACAACCCATCCTCATTATTGCAGGCCTTTGGTTATTCAGTTTTGTTGCGGGCGGCTCACCCTCCGTGCTGCGTTCGGCAGTTATGTTCACCTGCGTGGTTATAGGGGCGCACCTAAACAGAAAAACATCTATTTATAACAGCCTCGCGGCCTCTGCCTTTCTATTGCTTTGTTATGATCCATTCTGGCTTTGGGATGCGGGTTTTCAATTGTCATACGCTGCGGTGCTGAGCCTCGCCATATTTTACAAACCCATTTATAACCTCTTGTTTGTATCGAATAAGTTGTTGGACCTTTTATGGAAGTCGATAAGCGTTACACTGGCCGCACAAATACTTACGGTACCGGTTTCTATTTACCTCTTTCATCAGTTCCCTAATTTATTTCTCATTGCCAATCTGCTGGCTGTTCCCTTATCGAGCCTGATCATTATTGGAGAAATAATACTTTGTGCAGTGGGAATGTTTCCTTTTATAGCATCATGGGTAGGCTATCTGTTGCATCATACTATCTATTGGCTGAATACATTTATTGAACAGGTAGGCAACCTGCCCTATGCCACCATGGGCAACCTGCAAATAAATGAGGCGCAACTGGTTTGCCTGTACGTATTTATCAGCGCTATGGCCTGGTGGTTATTGAATAATAAACGCAAGGGGGCTGTATTGTCGCTTATGGCGCTTTTGTTCTTTATAATATTCCGGGCAGTTGAAATCTGGAATACGGGACAACAGAAAAAATTGATTGTTTATAACATTCCCCGGCATAGCGCCATTGACGTTATGGTAGGTACAAAATACTTTTTCAAGGGGGATAGTTTGTTACAACATGATGACCTATTGCAAAAATTTCACCTGCAACCATGTCGGTTACTACACCGCGTAATCAACACATTTAACCCCGGGAATATACTGGTTGAAAAGAACTTTTTCCGGTTCGGGAACACCTCCTTTCTACTTTTTGATACTTCATTGGACCTCACAACATTTTACCCAAAGACCCCGATTGATATTATTATACTTTCCAATAATCCGCCCATTCAGATTGCGCAATTAACGGGTGCATTTCAGTGCCGCCAATTCGTTTTTGATGCCTCCAATCCGGCCTGGAAAGTTGCCAAATGGCAGCAGGAATGCGCCCAACTGGGGCTTGCCGCCTTTTCGGTGGCCGACAAGGGTGCTTTTGTTTTCAACCTGTATTAACTTACCTTTGCGCCCTTAAATCAACTATTGATAAGCCATTGATGGTTGGTAATCCCCAATGTCCCTTTCACTACTTCCGAATAAAATACGTATATGACCAAAAAGATACAGTCTGCATTAATTTCCGTTTTTTATAAAGATGGTCTTGAACCGCTTGTGAAGGTGCTGCACGAGCAAGGCATTACCATCTACTCAACTGGTGGTACTCAATCATTTATAGAAAAAATGGGCATTCCGGTGGTACCAGTCGAGAATTTAACTACCTACCCTTCTATATTAGGTGGGCGGGTAAAAACTCTGCATCCTTCGGTTTTTGGGGGTATTCTGGGTCGCAGGGAGCTGGAATCGGATATTCAGGAAATGAAGCAATATAACATTCCGGAAATCGACCTGGTTATTGTTGACCTGTATCCTTTTGAGGAAACTGTTGCCAGCACTTCTGAAGAAAAGCTGATCATTGAAAAAATTGATATCGGTGGTCCCTCCATGATTCGCGGAGCAGCCAAAAACTTCAGCCATGTAACGGTTTTAGCGGCAAAATCTGATTACCAGGTGCTGGCCGATATGCTGACTGAACAAAGCGGTACTACTACCCTGGACCAACGCCGGGCTTTTGCTTCCAAAGCATTTCAAATTGTAGCCCATTACGATATGGCTATTGCAAAATATTTTAATCCGGAAGGCGATCTGTATTTCCTGGAATCAATTCCCAGTCCCAAAACCATGCGTTATGGCGAAAACCCGCACCAAACCGGTGTGTTCTATGGCGATCTGAATCAATTGTTCGATCAGCTGAATGGCAAAGAACTTTCTTATAATAACCTGGTTGATGTTGAGGCTGCGGTGCAACTGATCAATGATTTCGGTGCTGGTGAAACCGGTGCCGTGTTCGCGATCATTAAACACACCAACGTTTGCGGTATCGCTTCAAGAGATACTGTTAAAGCTGCCTGGGATTCAGCCCTGGCCGGCGACCCTGAAAGCGCCTTTGGCGGTGTACTGGTTTGTAATAAACCCATCGACAAGGCCACTGCCGACGCTATCAATGAAATCTTCTTTGAAGTATTGATCGCTCCTTCATTTAATGAGGATGCCCTCGCGGTGTTAAAATCAAAAAAGAATCGCATCCTGTTACAACAGAAATCTACTGCCAGCCGTCCCAATCAATACAAATCAGTATTAAATGGTGTGTTGGCGCAGGGCGAGGATAAGGGAAATTACCTGGAGTGGAAAGAAGTTGGTGGCCGTGAAAGCAATGCAGCAGAGAAAAGTGATATGGAATTTGCCAACATCGTTTGCAAACACCTGAAGTCAAACGCCATTGCACTGATTAAAAATAAACAACTGATTGGTAAAGGCTGCGGACAAACCAGCCGTGTTGATGCCTTGCGTCATGCATTGGAGAAAGCCCGTCAGTTTGAATTTGACCTGAATGGAGCCGTACTGGCCAGTGATGCGTTCTTCCCCTTCAATGATTGTGTGCAGTTAGGTCATGCAGCAGGGATCACCGCCTTTATTCAACCAGGTGGTTCTGTTCGCGATAAGGATTCTATCGAATACTGCCAGCAACATCAGTTAGCTATGGTTATGACCGGTATGCGCCACTTTAAACACTAATTGTTATTATATCTATTCATCAGTATACGCATCCCAATACACGGTTTCTTTCATAAACAGCTCAAACATCTTGCGCCAGCCTTCGTATGCGGGATCAGTACCTAAAATGAAGTTGTGCCAGATGGGGATAAAAACGCCCTTACAACCTTTTACCCGCTCATAATACTGTATCAGCTCGTTGTACGTTTGCTGCGGGTTTTGCTTTTGTTCAAATAACGAATTGGCATCCATAAAACAAAACGGATAGATCATCAGCGAAGTTGCCTGCTCCTTTTGCAGATCGTACCAATAAAAAGGCGAACATACGGAGGCCCTGAATCCGTTGATGGTGGGATAGCCCATGGAGAAATCTTTCTCAATGCCTGCTTCTATTAACCGGCGGTAGGTTACAGGCATGGAAACACGAATATAATGTTGCCGGCTGTGCGTTATCTTTTTATCGCCTACCACTTCCAGCCATTCCACTTCTTCTTTTAGCAAGGCCGCATCATCCCCACTTTGCCAGGATGGATGCGCGCCTAAATGCCAGGTATTGGCATAATAGGTAACCAGGTCACGGAATGGCTTTTTATTGCAGGAATTATTTTTATCGTAACGACCGGCTTTTTTAGCTGCCAGGAAAAAGAAATGTGGCTTCAGGCGACAGTATAAATGCCAGGCATCCAGCCACTCAAAACAATCAAAGGGATCTTTCCGTTTACCGCGCAACACCAGCCACCTGTCTTTTACGCGTGCCCACTCCCTTTTTCGAATTGAATTATAAAAACCGCCCAACGTTCGCATCCAACCTTTATGCAGGTACGACCAGGCCATATCAACGTCGTACGTCAATAAACATTTAAACTGCGCCTGTTTAAAAATCAACTCAGGAAATTTGTTCTCCAAATCTTTTTTAAACGATTGCAGCCAGTAATTAATCAGGGGCTGTGTTAAAAAATGTTCTCGATATGCCAGGGAGTTGATGTGGGCATAACGGCCATATTCATCTATGGCATGGGGCAGGTACTCTTCGTAGCGGCTAAGCAAATAAAAGGAAGCTGCAAATATATCGAAGGGGAAATCGCCTGAGGTTTCAAAAAATGCCTTGTAAAAATTCACCTCAAAACATTCAAAGTGCTGCGGTTGAATACCCGTTTCAAACAATAAATGGGTGCTGCGCAGAAAGAACTCGTCATCAGAAAACTCCTGGGTCGAATAATTTAACCGGGGTTGTTTCGATGCTTTAAAATAAGCGGCATCGGTAGTAATGGCGATGCCTTCATCAAATAACTCCTTACCAATAAAGTCAACAATGTATTGCAGCCGTGGCGTTATGGTATGGGTGTATAGAAGTAGCATCAGTAGCTGCAAAATAAAAAAGTCAACCGTAATAGTTGACTTTTTAGCTATATTTTTAAGTGGATGTTTAGTGATTCTTTTCCTTCCACATTTCATTAAAGGTCTTTCCTGCAAAGTTCAGGTCGGCCCGGTGGGTGGTCCAGCCTTTAAATACTTTATTCACCATCCAGTTCTTCAACTTCTGGTTACCCATATTATACATGTTCCGGTGCAGGGTGGCTTGTTTCCACACTTTCCAGGCTACCTTTTCGCCCCAACTATAATCCCCTTCTTCCACCGCATCGTGTCTGTTCTCCAGCAATATTTCGTGCAGGTTGATCTTTACCGCGCATACTTCCGTACAGTTACCACACAGGGAAGAAGCGTAGCTTAAGTGCTTCCATTCCTCCAAACCTTTCAATTGCGGCGTAATTACCGCGCCGATAGGTCCGCTGTAAGTGCTTTCGTACGCATGGCCGCCAATGTTCTTATAAACAGGACAGGCGTTCAAACAGGCGCCACAACGAATGCAATACAAGCTTTCGCGGGTGCGCTCATTGGCCAGAATGTTCGTACGGCCGTTATCGAGGAGTATTACATACATTTCATCGGGACCATCGGGTTCGCCCGCCTGTCTTGGCCCTGATACAATGGTATTATAAGAAGTGATCTGCTGCCCGGTACCATAGGTTGCCAGCAATGGCCAAAAGAGGGCCAGATCATTCATGGAAGGAATAACCTTTTCAATACCGGTAATAACGATGTGTGTTTTGGGGAATGCGTTACTTAAACGGGCATTTCCCTCATTTTCGCTTATAGCTACTCCACCAATATCTGCCAGTATAAAGTTGGCGCCGGTAATACCTATTTCAGCCTGTACATACTTCTCCCGCAACACATCACGGGCCACCAGGGTCAGTTGCTCGGCCGATAAGTTAGGCGCCACATGTAACTTTTCAGAAAATAATTTCGCGATATCCTCCCGGCTTTTGTGCATAGCGGGGGTAACAATATGGTAGGGGGGCTCGCCATCCAGCTGTTGAATATATTCACCCAGGTCAGTTTCAACACTTTCAATGCCCTGTTCTTCCAGATGATCGTTCAGGTGAATTTCTTCCGTCACCATACTTTTACTCTTCACGATGGTTTTGCAATTCTTCGCCTTGCAGATCTTCAGCACTTCTTCCACCGCCTGTTTAGCATCTTCCGCCCAAATCACCTTGCCACCGCGTTTAGTTAACAGCGCTTCAAACTGCTCGAGGTTTTTATCGAGGTTCTCAATGGCCCGCCATTTTAGATTTTTGGCTCTTTCCCGTGCGAGGTGAACATCTGTAAACTGCGTTTTACCCAGGGGTACAGCAGCATTATACTTACCTATATTAAAGTTTATTTTCCTTCTGTGTTCCAGATCAGCAGCCTTAATGGTGCTTTTCGCCATGAAAGAGGAGGAATGTTCACTCATTCTCAGTACTTTGTTTTAAGTTTTATTTGCTCTTGTCAGATTTAAACTCTGTAGCGGCTGTTTCCAGGGCATTATAAAAGTCTTCGCCGTATTTGCGAACAATGGGTTCTTTCAGGAATTTATACACCGGTACTTTTAATTTCTTTCCAAAGGAGCAGGCCGGGCTGCATAATGTAGGCCGGGGCTCGTAGTTCATACGATCGTAATCACCCTTTTTGCCGGTTTTTTGAATTATGGGGAAGAAATGACAGCTGATAGGCTTTTTCCAGTTGATAACACCATCGTTATAAGCCTGTTCAAAAGCACATTTAATAATGCCTTTTTCGTCGCGGGTGCCGTACACGCAGATCTCATTATCGCCACCCAGGGTGGGTGTTACCCAGCCAAATTCTCTATGATAAACATATTTGCCTTTACGCTCAATTTCGGCAATAGAAGCCGGAGTGAGGTAGGGTTTTATTTTTTCGTACAGGCCGACCATAATGTCGAGCTTTTCATCTTCCAGCGGTGCGCCGGCATCTCCTTCTTCACAACAGCCGCCCTTACATTTGTTAAGGTCGCACACAAATTGCGCTTCGGCAATTTCATCACTTATCAACACTTTGTCTACTACTATCACTTAAAAAGGTTTTAAAACGTAAAATTAAACATAAACTGGCTGTGGGCGCTGGCAAAGTTTTACCGGAACTTGTCTTTTACAGGCTTGGGGCCATTATTTCCACCTGAAGGTATTGATAAGGTGCTTCATATCATCCTGTAAAAAGTTGTTAACCACGCCCAGCGAATCTTCATTTGGGCTGGCGTCGAAATACAGGGCACCGCGTAAAAAATGCTTTGCTGAGTCGGTTACAAAGAATTGTTTGGCAGTGGCTGCATTGCCGCCCACTGAAAAAAATACCCCGCCTACCCCATTGGGCGTATGCATGGCCGAGTCAACGATCTCCGTGGCCCGGCTGCTGTGTTTATAGGTCATATTGTAAGCGTCGTTTACCAGTTTGTTCAGGTCGCTCTTGCCTATCTCTTTATAACTGATATAAATTTTCCCGTGAAACCGGGGAAAGTCGATATTGATCCAGTAGGGGTTCTCGGGTTTATCTTCAAAAAAAGTAGTGTCTTTTAAAATGGAAGCATATACCGGGTATTCAAATGTGTAAGGGTAGCCAGGCTGCTCAAATACCTTGTATTCATGTGGGGGAAATTCAATCTTGAAATATCCTTTCCGTTTGGGGGTGTACGTACTGTTGCAGGCTACTACCGAGGTCAGTAAAACGATAAGGGGAACGTACTTTAACAGCGATGTTTTCATTAATATTACTAGCTAACTTGTTTATCCTGTTTAATATTGATGGTTACTTTTATTTTCCGAATGCGGTTGCGGTCAACTTCGAGCGCTACAAAATCAAAATCGCCCACAGAGGCGGTGTCGTTAACTTTTGGGATCTCACCCACCAGTTCCAGCATTAAGCCGGCCATGGAATCGCTGTCGCCCTTTACCTGATCGAATGTATCCTCACCCAGGTTCATCATTTTGCAGGCATCGTGTATCATGGTGCGGCCTTCGAAAATATAAGTGTGCTCGTCTATTTTCTTGATGCCGGTTTCTTCTTCATCAAATTCATCCCTGATGTCGCCAATGATCTCTTCGAGTATGTCTTCCAGGGTAACAATACCGCTGGTTCCGCCAAACTCATCCACCACCACGGCAAAGTGCACATGCCTGGTTTGAAATTCTTTCAGCAGGTCTTCAATATGCTTTTGTTCGTGTACAAAAAATGGGGGCCGAACAACAACATGCCAGTCAAAATTATCGGCTTCGTTCAAATACGGTAACAGGTCTTTGGTGTGAACGATACCAACAATATCGTCAAGGCTTTTGCGGTAAACCGGCAGGCGGGAATAATGCAGTTCTTCCAC
>JAJKIL010000269.1 GCA_021154515.1 Niastella sp.
AATTGATGCCGTATCTACCAACCAGGACATTGTATTAACTGCCTCTGCGGGCAGCACCAACCTGGTATTAAAAGCAGGTTTAAGAAGCGATTATTCATCAGCCTTCGGCCGGGGCGCAACGCCGCAAATCTTTTACCACGGCAACGGCTATCTGCGGGTTTCACAATTTAAGTTCTGGGAGGGCCTTTCCGGTATCCTGCCCGAGTTCAAACTGCGGGGAGGTTATGGCGAAGCCGGTATCCAGCCCGGGGCCTTTGACAGGTATGTGGTATTGTCGACCAAAAGTATCGGCAGTGCACTTGGATTCTTTACGCCCGCTACACAAAGCAATCCCGACCTGCGCGTAGAGATCTCGAAAGAGACCGAGATCGGGACCGATGTTACTATAAATCTGAATAAAGGAGAATGGTTTTCCAGCCTGGGTCTAAGCTCTACCTTCTGGAAAAGAAAAAGCAAAGATGTGATCTTTGCGGTAGATGCGCCCCCTTCTTCCGGTGGCGGCAATTATCTTACCAACGCCTTCTCCCTGTCATCCAACGGATTTCAGTTTTCGCTGAACCTGAATGTGGCGGCTACCAAAAACCTGACATGGGACTTTACCACCACCTTCGGGCATCAAACTTCAAAAATTGATGCCGTATCTACCAACCAGGACATTGTATTAACTGCCTCTGCGGGCAGCACCAACCTGGTATTAAAAGCAGGTGATAAAATAGGCCAGATCTACGGATTGAAAGCCTTCACCAGTGTAGAGCAGACACGCAAAGACGGCACGCCCTATATCAGTAAAGCCGATGCAGGAAAATACCAGTTGGTAAATGGTTACCTGGTTGATACGGCTACCCGGGGTATTATGTTCACCAATGAAACCTATGCGCTCGGCGATCCTAATCCCAAATTCAACGCTTCCTTTATTAACAGTGTACGGTTTAAAGACTTTATCACCCTTTCGTTCCAGTTCGACTGGATCTACAAAAACCATTTGTATAACCAGACCAAAGAATGGATGTATCGCGATGGCATACACGGAGACTTTGGTGATAAAGTAACGATCAACGGCCAAACAGCGGCCTTTTCCAATTATTACATCAGCGCCTATTCCGATATGTGGGGAAGCATAAACGGTGCACGCAATTCCACCAAGGATTATTTTTATGAAGATGCTTCTTTTGTAAGGTTACGGAATGTATCCCTGGCCGTGGATGCAGCCCGGTTGGTGCATATCAAATATTTCCAGAAGCTGCAACTGGTGTTGTCGGGTAGAAACCTGTGGACGGCCACCAAATATACGGGCCTTGACCCCGAGATCAACACTGGTACCAGCAATTCCGCGTACGAACGGGGGATTGACCATAATTCAATGCCCAATATCAAAACCTATCAGATTGGATTGAACCTCGGTTTTTAATCATAAATATTTTTCCAATGAAAATAAAGATAATCTACATACTGTGTGTGCTGGCAATTTTACAGGAGAGTTGCAGAAAAGAAGAACTGAATGTGCGAAATCCGAATTCACCCACACCGGAAAATGCAAAAACCGAAGCCGGGATCCTGTCATTGGCGCTCGGCGCAGTCTATCAAACAGGTTTTAACGGTATTACCAATACGAAATATTCTGGCTCGTTCCTCGGAAGCAGTTTCTGGTTCCTGGCGCCGGCCTATCACGACCTGATGGCCGATGTTATATCAGCTGAAGCGGCTAATAACATCACTAACCAGGTAAGCGTACCTGATTACGTAGTATTTGACGATGGCAGTAAGGTAACCAACTCTGCCCCTGCTAAACAGGTAATACGGCTCAATAATTCCCGTACCAAGGCAGGAAGCAATATGTTCTATTTTGAATGGACATGGATGTATTATTTAAACAATGCCTGCAACCTGGTGCTTGAAACAGTAGATAAGGTCAGTTTTACCGGCAATGCCGATTCGAAAAGAAATGCTTTAAAGGCATGGGCTTATTTCTGGAAGGGATATGCGTATTCCCGGATCGGTTCTGTTTATTATGCCGGGCTTATAAAAAATGAGTCTGCTGTCACCAACGGCCTTTACAAAACAAGCGCTGAAATAATAGCAGAATCCAATGACAATTACAACAAAGCCATAGATGCATTGAATGGCATTACCACGCTCACTGATTACAATGCTATGTTAAAAGTGCTGATCCCAACGCAATGTCAATTGGGGAAGGGCGGCGTGCTTACACCAACTATGTTTATCCATACGATCAACACCATGAAAGCGCGTAATATCCTGGTGAATAAAAGGGTGAAAGATATGACCGCCGCTGATTGGAATAACATTCTCACGCTGGTAAATAGTGGCGTTACCAGCAGTGATCTTGTTTTTACCGGCCGTTCGGCTTCGGTCGGCAGCTTTCTCAGCGCCACTACGGGCAGCGTGGCGGCCATGACAACAGGCGATCCAACCAGCACCACTTATAAGATCAGCGAACGCCTGATCCAGGAATATAAAACAGGGGATAAAAGACTGGCAAATAACTTTTCCAAAGTAACCGCCTATCTTAACCAGAAAGGCGGGTTCACCTTCAGTACAAGATACAGGTTGTTAGACGGTGGCGACACCCTAAAGGGCGTACAGATAATATCGAGCAGAACAGTAGGCGCTTATGAATTATATCTGGCTGCCACTTATGAAGAAAACGAACTGATGAAGGCGGAAGCCAATATAAAACTCAATAATATCGCTACCGGGCTTGCCAGTGTGGATGCTGTGCGCACCTACCAGGGAGCGGGGCTTACCGCTGTGTCGGGCGCCGTTACAGACCCGGACCAGGCGTACGAAGAATTGCGCCGGGAAAGAAGGACCGCGTTGTTGTTCCGCAACGTTTCCCTGTATGACTACCGCCGGTGGGGATACCTCGATGATCTTTCAGCAGGCGGGGGCAGAACCAATGCAGTGGTAGTAAGCAGTACAGGAGTAGTGAACACCAAAGCAACCATCAATTATAATTTTCTCGATTACTGGGATGTGCCGGATGATGAGCTGTCATTAAATCCACCGGTTGCCGGCAGTGCGCCAGTGCAGAATCCTAAATAACTGCCTTATCCTAGATTTTTCTCATGTAATAGCTCCGCGAAAGCGGGGCTATTGTTTTTACCGGGTACCTTTGGAACATCAGAAAGCCCGGTTGTCCTTTATACCAATCATCGAACGATTTGATTATATTAGCGATAGTATTTTTGTATTCGTAAAAATCAATCTAACGATATGCCAGGATCAAACTTTAATCGCCGTAAGTTTTTGAAAGACGCAGCCACCGTTACAGGAATGGGTTTATTTGCTGGTCTGCCCGGAAATATAATTGCAGCTAACAAATACAAGGAGGATCAACCTGCGGCCACACCCTTTGAGGAACCGCGAATAAAATTTTCTGTCATTGGTATCAATCATGCCCACATTTATGGACAGGTAAATGCCGTCATACGGGGTGGGGGACAACTGGTATCATTGTATGCAAAAGAAGCCGACCTGGTGGCAGAATTTTTAAAGAAATTTCCGCAGGTAAAGGTGGCTAACAGCGAAAAAGAAATTCTGGAAGATAGATCCATTCAACTTATTCTCAGCAGCGCTATTCCTGTTGACCGTGCAGGCATTGGCATTCGCGCCATGCAGCAAGGAAAAGATTATATGTCAGATAAACCTGGCATTACCACATTGGAGCAATTGGAAGAAGTGCGCAAGGTGCAAAAACAAACCAACCGCATCTATTCCATCATGTACAGTGAGCGGTTCGAGAACAAAGCAACGGTTAAGGCAGGTGAGTTGGTGAAAGAAGGCGCCATTGGCAATGTCATTCAAACCGTTATTATGGCCCCGCACCGCATGAGTGCAAAGGATCGTCCGCAATGGTTTTTTGATAAAAAATATTTTGGTGGCATTATTACCGACATCGGCTCTCACCAGTTTGACCAATTCCTTTATTTCACCAATTCTGATAAGGCAGACATCGTCACCTCCCAGGTTGGCAATGTGGCGCATCCGCAATATCCGGGGTTCGAAGACTTTGGGGATATCGTGCTGCGGGGCAATGGCGGTACCGGTTATATCCGGGTAGATTGGTTTACGCCGGACGGATTAAAAACCTGGGGTGATGGACGATTGACTATTCTTGGCACAAAAGGGTACATTGAAGTGCGTAAGAACATAGATATAGCCGTGCACCCCGGCGGCAACCATCTTTATTTAGTGAACGACAAAGACACCCAATACATCGATTGCAATAATATAGAACTTCCCTACGGGAAACAATTGGTTGATGATGTGATAAACAGAACGGAAACAGCCATGACACAACACCATTGTTTCCTGGCAACAGAGCTGGCCCTGAAAGCACAGCAGCATGCGCAGAAACTTAATTATAATAAAGCATAATTGTAGTATTTACCCTTTTCGGGCAACCTGCAAGGCGAAAAAAATAGCTGGTTACCGTGGTTTGTCGAATTTTTAAAAGTATTTGACCAAAAATTAAACCTCCTGGTCCTGATACCCAGGTAAGTTTGTTACTGCAAATTCAAAACACGTTGTATACCATATGAAGTATTTGATCGTAATCATCGCCCTTTTTTCCCTGCTTGGTTCCCGCCAGGCCATTGCTCAAAATAATGTACAAAAAAGCCTGGACCGCATCGATCCCCGGCCGTTTGCCGACAATTCAGGCCACTGGTACATGGGTAAGGATGATAAGCGCATGATCAACCCCATGCCTGGCAAACCTCAGTATCAGCCCAATCAGCTGGCTGAGATCGGTGACAACATGATCCTCTTCCAGAAAGACAATGGAGGATGGCCAAAGAATTACGACTTCTTTGCTATGCTTACCGATGCCCAGAAAGATTCTGTAAGAAGCAGGCACCAAGAAACAAACACCACATTTGATAACGGGACCAGCTATACCCACATCGCGGCGCTTTCGGTTATTTATAAGGTCACTCATTCCGGAAAATATCGCGACGCGGCGATAAAAGGACTGCACTTTTTGCTCAATGCGCAATATGCAAACGGCGGCTGGCCGCAGTATTATCCGATCGAGAAGAACAATTACAGTAAAGAGATCACTTTCAACGACGGTGCTTTTGAAGGCATCATGGAATTGCTGCGGGATATGCTGAACGGGCTGCCCCAATACGACTACCTGGAGGCATCGGACCGCCAGAAAGTTGAACAGGCCTTTACCAAAGGCATCGACTGTATTGTTAAAACACAGATCAACGATGCAGGCGTTCCAACGGCCTGGTGTCAGCAATATGATGAGCACACGCTGCAGCCTGCATGGGCCCGGAAATTTGAACCGGCGAGTATTTGTAACTCGGAAAGCGCCGACCTGGTCCTTTTCCTCATGAGCATCGACCATCCCGATCAACGCGTGGTTGATGCCATACAATATGCAGTGAAATGGTTTCAGGACTCGAAGATCTACAACACCCGGGTTGACGTTGTTCCCGCACCAAGAATGGAAACACCATTCCGGGTTTCCACCACTGACAGGGTAGTAGTGCGCGATACAACGGCTGCGCCCATCTGGACACGCTATTATGAATTGAAGACACACAAACCCCTGTTCTGCAACCGGGATAGTAAAGTCGTTTACTCACTGACCGAGTTAGACCGGGAAAGACGTGATGGCTATGCGTGGTATACTTATGCTCCACAAAAAGTCTTGAGCAAATATCACGACTGGCAAAAGAAATGGTCGCCTGGTAAAGATGTGCTGGTCAGGCAATAAATAATTCTGAAGAAAAAACTTTGTGCCTGAGATGCCTTAAGTTAATTTAAAAGGGTCTCAGGCACTTCTATTTTGGAACATCTTTGCTGCTCTTTGTCTCATCAAACAATCTCAAGTCGCCCTCCCAGGCACTATTACTGTCAAACAAAAAGACCAGGTAATCTAAAAACAACCATTCCTTCAATAAAGCCCCCAGCAAACAGGGCACAGTTTTTAATGTTGCACAAGCAGCATAACCCGCTATTCTGGGGCCTTACCCTTATAAACAAGATAAAAATGCCCAATAAGAACAGGCCAGTTTACTTCAGGATGGTGCAGGATGGCTCAGGATGATTTTAGCAACTGGAAAGGATAACTTACCAATGCTTTTGTTAATTTAAACACTGACTGCTAATATGAAACAAACGATTGCTTGCAGGCGATACGCCCTGCTCATGGCGCTATTCAATCTATTTGCCGTTTTTTCTTTTGCGCAAACCAATTTCCCCGTAACCGGTAAAATAACAGACAATGGAGGCAGCCCCCTGCAAGGCGTTACTGTGCAGGTTAAAGGCGCCAAAGTGGTAACCACTACCGCTGCGGATGGAACATTCTCCCTGCATGCGCCATCCGGCACGGCTGTGCTTGTGCTTAGTTCAGTGGGGTTCACTACCAAGGAAGTACCCATTGAGAACAAAGGGCAGTTAAGTATAACATTAAGCACGGCCGACAACTCCATGGACCAGGTAGTGGTTATTGGTTATGGCGCCGTAAAAAAGAAAGATGTAACAGGGGCTGTTACGGGCATGAATGAAAAAGACATCAAGTCAAGACCGGTAGATAATGCCCTGCAGGCGATGCAGGGAAAAGTAGCCGGTGTTGATATCGGCACTTCAGAACGTCCCGGTACGGTAGGTACTATTAATATCCGGGGTGTACGTTCTTTAACTGCCTCCAATTCACCCCTGTATGTAGTTGATGGCATTCCCCTGATGACGGGTGGTATTGAATACATCAATCCAACTGATATTGAGTCCATCGATGTGTTGAAAGATGCCTCGGCCACGGCCATTTATGGTTCCCGCGGCGCCAATGGGGTAGTGATCGTTACCACCAAACAGGCCAAAGCCGGCAGAACATCCCTGAATTTAAACCTGAGTACCACAGCTGAAAAACTGATCGACAGGGAGGACATGTTCAATGCCGCAGATTATATAACTTTTCGCCGCTGGGCCCGTTATTATCAGGCCCCTACCACCTATGCGCGCGGTGATCAACCCACTATTGCCAATGATAAAACGATCTTCCTGGCCACCAGCGATCCTTCAGCCTGGGCAAATATTCAACAAGGCTGGGCTTCGGGAACCTGGGACGGCTCAAAGGTGGCAACCACTGACTGGCGTGGAATGGTTACCCAAACCGGCATAACCAAGAACCTGAATGTAAGTGTTAGCGGCGGTAGTGAGAAGGCAAAAGCGTATGCTTCATTTGGCTATTTGAACAATACAGGTACAACGAAAGGACAAAGTTATACAAGGTATACGGTCAATGTAAATGGTGACATTAATGCCACCAAATGGTTCCAGTTCGGTACAAACCTTACGGTATCCTATAGTAAACAGGAATTCGGGCAATCCAAAACCGGCGCCACCACCGTGTCCTCCTCAAACAGTCTGTATGAATCTGCCAGGGCGTTGTTCCCCTATGCAGTGCCCTATGATTCTGCCGGAAACAGGATCTATAACCCCGGTGGTGATATAGCCTTTAAAAATGTGGCGAATGAGTGGAGTTTAAACCAGGACCAACGGGTAACCCTGCGCGCTTTCGCCAGCATTTACGGGCAGGTAGACTTTGGCGCCATTCTTCCGGTTTTGAAGAATTTAAAGTACCGGGTGAATTTTGGTCCCGACTACTCCAACTACCGGGATGGCACCTACATCGACGCCAACTCGGTTATCAGTAGTGGCGCCAATTCTGCTTCACTTAACAAACAGCAAACATTCTCTTATACCCTCGATCATTTGATCTATTACAATAAATCCATTGGCCGCCACGACCTGGCGCTCACCTTATTGAGCAGCCAGACGAAATTTACCATGGACAGTAATTTAATTGCTGCAAATGGGATTGCTTTTGGCAGTCAGAAATGGAATGCGTTATCAAAAAATTATATTCCTGCAGCTAATTTAACCGGGTATGCTTCGGGGCTATTGGAAAGCCAGTTGCAGTCTTTGATGGCCCGCATCAACTACAGCTATAATGATAAGTATTTATTGACTGTTTCTGCCCGCCGTGATGGCGCCTCCATGCTCGCTGAAGGGCACAAATATTCCTGGTTCCCTTCTATGGCTGTTGCCTGGCGGATCAACAATGAAGATTTTATGAAAAACGCCACCTGGGTAAATGATTTCAAATTGCGATTTGGGGTAGGGGTTACCGGTAACTCTGCCATCAAGCCATATGCCACCCAG
Source organism: Niastella sp. (assembly GCA_021154515.1). Classification (GTDB taxonomy): domain Bacteria; phylum Bacteroidota; class Bacteroidia; order Chitinophagales; family Chitinophagaceae; genus Niastella. The sequence continues at coordinate 8,200 of JAJKIL010000269.1, forward strand.
GGCGCTGCTACCTCGCTCTTTTATCCATTTACAACCTCCTCAACCGTTATTACCCCGGGAGGTATTCCCCCGGTTACTTTTGCCAACCAGAGTTTGGGCTGGGAAAAAACCACGCAATATAATCTGGGTGTCGACTTCTCTGTGCTGAACAGAAGGATATTAGGTAGCCTGGACGTATATAAATCAAAAACCACCGACCTGTTGGTGCAGGAGTCTATCCCAACGGTGACCGGTTACACAAATACCTATGCAAATATAGGCCAGACTAAAAATAAAGGGTTGGATCTGAGTTTAACAACGGTTAATATCAACAGAAGGGACCTCAGCTGGACAACCAATATGAGTATCTCCTGGCAAAAAGATGAGATCGTTTCCCTGTCGAATGGCAAGCAGGATGATATCAATAACAACTGGTTCATTGGTCAGTCTATCGGGATGATCTACGGTTACCAGAGTGCAGGTATCTGGCAGGCCGCAGATTCAAACACTTACCTGGCATATAATACCAAAGGAAAAACCAAATTCTCGCCTGGCAATGCAAGACCGGCCGATATCAATGGCGATACCCTTATCGATGCAAACCATGACCGCGTGCTCATTGGCAATTCAAGACCGAGATGGATCGTTGGTATGACCAACACGTTCACCTACAAAAACTTTGAATTGTCCATCTTCTTGTATGGCCGGTTAAAATACATCTATAATACAGGTGGCGAAGCTGAGGTGGCCCGCGGTACGCAGCGTTCGGTCAATTATTATAATGAGAACAATTTGAACGCTGATTACCAGAAACCCATCTACTCTGAGGGAAGCGGCGATTCCTACTATGTGGTGTTGGGATATAAGAGTGGCTCATTTATCAAGATCCGCAATATATCGTTGGCGTACACCCTGAACAGCAAAGCGTTAAAAACAAATGCGATCTCCGGTTTAAAATTATATGCACAGGTGGTGAACCCGGCCATCGTGTTTTCGAAGATCGGCTGGCTGGATATGGATACACAGCTTCCTACCTATAACAGAGGCATCACCTTTGGCATAAACGCATCCTTTTAACCGCAACGATTAACGATAAAAAATAAGACAATGAACACTACAAAAATAATTTTCAATATATCTCTTTTGGCAGGTTTGATTGCGGTGGCATCCTGCAAAAAAGATTTTCTGGATGAGACCCTGACCACCGACAGGAATATGGAGTATTTTAAAACCGATGCAGGTATTCAGGCATTGGCGGTAGGTACCTATTACCAGGTGTTCGCTTTGCCATTTGCTTCGGAGTGGGCCTATTGTACTATGAATTACGGCGTGGATGAGTTTATGGTAGGTGGCGACCCTTCCAATGGTTCCTGGAACAATTATGATGCAGGGTACAAATCTATAGTAACCATCAATAACGGCAATACGGCAACGGCCAATGTGCAATGGGATACCTTGTATACGGGTATAGGCGATGCGAATTTGCTGATCAAAAATGCCACCGCCAGTACTTCCACTTCAGATGCTATTAAAAAGGTGGCGTTGGGCGAAGGGTATTTCTTCAGAGCATACTGCTACCTGCACCTTGTTTCTCAATATGGCGCCGTACCGCTGAAGACCGAACCCAGTACAACCATTGAAAAGGAGTTTACCCGGGCAACCCCTGAAGAAGTATACAAACAGATCATCGATGATTTTAAACAGGCCTATAATCTGTTACCAAATGCAAGTGCGCCTGCAAGGATCACAAAAGATGCGGCCGCACACTATCTGGCAAAAGCATACCTGTTCCGTGCCAGCGAAATCAATGATACCTGGAATTCAGCCTACAAGGCTGCCGATCTGGCTGCGATAGTACCTTTATGTGATGAAGTTATTTCGCACCACCCGCTCACCACTAATTTCGCAGACCTCTGGAAATATACCGGCCCCGATGCTTCCAATGAAAAATTACCAGAACTGATCCTTTCTGCACAATTCACGGCAGATGTTTCTACTAACGGCGCCAATACCCAGCACCTGTACTGGGGATCCCGCTATGACGACATCTCCCAAATGCAACGTGATATTACCGGTGACCGGCCGTTCAGCCGTTTGCGCACCAATTACTATATGTACAGAATATACGATCAGGTAAATGACTCCCGGTTCTGGAAAAGCTTCAGAACAAAATACCGGTTGAACAAGTCTGCGGGCAGTTATTATGTCAACGGCGATCTGGGCATCATGTATGTTATTAATCAGCCCGGCGATAATCGCTTTGCCAGTTACAAACTGAATGATGTAGTGCTGTATAACAAAACAAATAAAACAATTCCGAACGTATATGTTGCCTTTCCCACCGGGGTAAATACCGACGGCGCCATGCTGGTGGATGTGCGGTACCCGCCTTTAAGCAAACATATGGATGGTTCAAGGATAGCTGTGAATGAAACCCGGGGGTTGCGGGATATGAACCTGGCCCGCTCTGCAGAAACTTACCTGATCGCAGCGGAAGCAAAGATCAGGCTGGCAAAGCTGGGTACCGGCGCTTATACCGATGCATTGACTTATATTAATCCAGTAAGGGCCCGCGCCCAATTCGTAGCCGGTGAAGACCGCGCCGCTTATTATGATGGCGGTATTGCGCAAAGTCCATTCGGTCAAAGCGCCACAATCAACTCCTTCATCCCTGAAAACTCCTATTACGAATCGAACAATATTCCGGTTACAACGGCAGCTTCCAATAACCTGGCTATTACAGACATAAATGCACTGCCCGCCGGTGATGAATATGTGATTGCGCGATTGGGAGTAAGCGGTGATTATGACAGAATGCTGGCATTGGTGCTGGATGAACGTTCACGCGAACTGGCCGGTGAATACAAACGCTGGGAGGACCTGTCAAGAACAAAGACCCTGGTGCCAAGGGTGAAAGCATTTAACACCCAGGCGGCTAACAATATCAGGGACATCCATGTGCTGCGTCCAAATCCGCAAACTTATCTCGCTGGAATCAAATTAAACGGTAAGGCTTAGTAGAGCACTAAAAAGCA
>JAJKIL010000270.1 GCA_021154515.1 Niastella sp.
ACATATCAACCCCTTTCTTAAACGCATTAGCCATCTGCTGCAAGTTGGCCAATCTTTGAATAAGATTCGTTAATTCCACCTGGTCACACTACCGGTCACACTTGGCGAAAAATGGAGTAAAATATATCTTAAGAATAATATCTAAACCTGCTGTCAGGCAATACATTACAAAAATGAGTAAGCGCGGGAAACGGCTTCCCAAGCCTCAGGTCGCGAGTTCGAATCTCGTCTTCCGCTCAAAAAAAGAGGGCGTCTCAAATTTGAGACGTCCTCTTTTTTATTTATGATTATATAGTATAAACTTACTTCACCGCCTTTACCAGTAAAAACGTAGCCGGTATAGATGTTGTATTTGCATTACCGCTTCTATTCTCTTTATTAAATAATTCCTCCAACTCCCGTTGCAGATCGGCAGCCTTACCATTCTTTTCTGCAGCCTCAAAGGCATTCATGGTAGGGCCATAAAACATCCTGAATTTTTCAAGAAAAGTGGTTGGTGAATACAGTGCATAGAAAATAAAGGTATCCCTTTCAAAAGAAATATTTTCAGGCGGAATGCCTGCCTGTGCAAACCGTTCTTTCACCTGGTCTTCCACGCCCCACAACATCGGGCTTACAAATCCTTCAGGCGGCGGCGGAGTATAGGCAGAACATACCTTCAGGATCTGCGCAACCAATGTAGGATCGTTAGGGATCCAGTTGCCCATTACTACCCTTCCCCCTTTGCGCACCACTCTTACCATTTCTTTTGCTACATCAAAAGGTTTTGGGGCAAACATGGCACCGAAGATGCTTTGCACCTGGTCAAAACTTTCATCAGCTATCTCCTGCAGGTTGGTGGCATCGCCTTCCTTCACGGTAATATTTTTCAGCCCTGCTTCCTGAATGCGTTTATTGGCGGCAGCCACCAGGTTGCTGGCAATATCCACACCTAATACATGGGCGCCCAGCCGGGCGGCCGGGATGGCGGTAGTACCATCACCGCAACCAAGGTCCAGCACATTCATACCAGGCTTTATGCCCAGTTTGGCAACAAGTGCGGTACCGCTTTCACGCATGGTGTCGGCTATTTTAGTAAAATCGCCCTTTTCCCATAAAGCCTTGTTAGGGTTCGTGGTAGGTTGCACGGTTGTTGATTCACTCATGAGTTTCGTTTTTGAAGTTAAGAATGAGTTGGTCTTCAAAGTGGTAGTATGCAAGAAGATTAAATAAGGCAGGAGGTTTATGAAGATACATTTTATTAATAATATCAGCACTGTTTTTCCGGCACTGAATGCAAAATCCATTTGGTAGCGACCTCTCCCACTCTCCCAAAAATTGATTAAATTTATACAGGCAATGGTTACAGTAAAGTACAACCGTTTTTGTAAAGTAAAAGGGTAGTTTGTATGGAACAAGATCAACTTATCAATAACGTATCAGACACAGCGCTTTGGATCGCTGCATTCAGGGCATTGGAATCGGAACGTCCTGATGCCGCTTTTAAAGATCCACTGGCGCGCAAACTGGCCGGGGAAAAAGGGTTTCAAATGGTGGAAGCCACTCCCATTAAACAACACATGGCCTTTGCCATGACCACCCGCACCACCGGTATCGACAAGCTCATCAATGAAGCCATTGAACGGGGTATCGATACCGTTATTAATTTAGGCGCCGGGCTCGACACGCGGCCTTACCGTATGCCGCTGCCGGTAAACCTGCATTGGATCGAAGTTGATTTTCCTCATATGATCGAATACAAAAACCAGCTGCTTGCCAACGATATACCCGCCTGCCACCTGCAACGAATAGCCGTCGACCTCAGTGACGATGCCGGGCGCAAAGCCCTGTTTGCCCGGTTAGGCGCCGAAACCAAACGGGCCCTTATTATTACCGAAGGCGTAGTAGGTTATTTGACCAATGAACAGGGCGCCCGCTTGTCAAAAGATCTTTTTGCGATCCCCTCCTTCCACTACTGGATCATGGATTATAATGGCGGTTTGCGCCGCCACCGGCGCACCGGTGTGCTAAAGAAAATGCTCACCAGGGCGCCCCTGCAATTTGATGTAGATGATCCCATCGCTTTTTTCACCAGCCATGGGTGGAAGGTATACGACAACATCTACCTCCTCGACGAAGGGGACCGCATAGGCCGTAAAATGCCCACATTAAAATTTCCTTATAATCTCATTATCACACTCTTCCCCAAAAAAGCCCGCGAAATAGGTAACAAAACGTATGGATATGTGCTATATGGAAAATAGTCTTAACTGGGATTTATTGGATGGTTGGGATGAATGGGATAAGGATGGTAGTGTAATAGTGCCGGAAGGGTAGTAAACTGGTAGCGGAATGGCCTAAGTATTGCCTGGGAATGGCCTACGTATTGCCTGGAGACACTAGTGCTATAGGCCATCCCCAGGCAACTCTCAGGCAACTATTAGGCGACTATCAGGCAACTATCAGGCAACTCTCTGACCACTCTTAGACAACTCCCTGAGCATTCCGCTACAGCCTGTCTGCAACCATTTCAGCCAACTACTTAACCATTTCCCAACCATCCCAAACATCCCACCCATCCCAGTTCAGACTGTTCTCCCTGCCAACCTGTCATTGAAACCCTTTTTTGGTTATCTTTGCCATCCCAAAAACTGAATTGTTGATGTTAGAGCGGATGAATCATACCATGCACGAAGAAACCAGGCAGGGAGAAGCCTATGCTCCCTTTGTAAATGACCCTTCTGCATATAATAAAAAATTCTATATTGAAAGCTATGGTTGCGCAATGAATTTTGCCGATAGTGAGATCGTAGCCTCCATCCTGAACGAAAACGGATTTGGCGCTACCCGCAATTTCGAGGAAGCCGACCTGATCCTGATAAATACGTGTTCTATTCGTGAGAAGGCGGAACAAACCGTGCGTAAACGTTTGACCGAACTTCGCAAAGTTAAAAAACACAATTCCGGCGCCCTCATTGGTGTACTGGGTTGTATGGCCGAACGCCTGAAAGGGAAACTCCTGGAAGAAGAAAAGCTGGTTGATATGGTGGTGGGGCCCGATGCCTACCGCAGTCTGCCCGACCTTATCACAGAAGCGGGAACCGGCCAAAAAGCCGTGAATGTGCTGTTGAGCCGGGATGAAACCTACGCCGACATCTCCCCCGTTCGGCTGGATAGCAATGGTGTGGCGGGTTTTGTGAGCATTATGCGGGGTTGTAATAATATGTGCTCGTTCTGCGTGGTACCCTTCACCCGGGGCCGCGAACGCAGCCGCGATCCTCATTCTATTATTAGGGAATGCACTGACCTGTTTAATTCAGGATATAGAGAAGTAACCTTATTAGGCCAAAATGTAGACAGCTATTATTGGGTATCTGAAAATTTAAACAGTACGCAAATAAACGGAGTGTCCGCCAACTCCCCCTCCACCGGAGGGGGCCGGGGGGAGGCTGTAACCTTCGCCAACCTGCTGGAAATGGTGGCAATGATCGATCCTTTATTACGTGTTCGTTTTTCTACCTCGCACCCCAAAGACATTACCGACGATGTATTGTTCACCATGGCGAAGTACGAGAACATTTGTAAATATATTCACCTGCCGGTACAAAGCGGTTCAACCCGGGTTTTGCAATTGATGAACCGTACCTATACCCGCGAATGGTATATGGCCAAGGTAGATCGCATTATGGAAATAATGCCCGACTGCGGCATCAGCTCTGATATCATTGCCGGTTTTTGTACCGAAACTGAAGAAGACCACCAGGATACGCTGAGCATAATGCAGCACAGCAAATACGATATGAGCTATATGTTCTTTTACAGCGAGCGCCCCGGAACCCTGGCTGCCCGCCGCTATCAGGACGATATACCTGAAGCTATAAAAAAACGGCGGTTAGATGAGATCGTAAAACTGCAAAATGCGCTGAGCCGTGAAAGTAACCTGAAAGACCTAGGCAAAACTTTTAAAGTGCTGATTGAAGGAAACAGCAAGCGCAGCGACCAGGACTGGATGGGACGTAGCAGCCAGAACAAAGTAATAGTGTTCCCGAAAGAACAATACCAACTGAACAAAGGCCAATACGTAATGGTTAAAGTACATGATTGTACCGGCGCTACATTAATTGGAAAAATTGAACCCTGAATAATGGTAACCGGTTACCTTGATCGGGTAACTGGCGCCCTGCAATGATCGCCTGATTGTAACCATATGAAACTATCAGTTTGGCAAAAGTGCCAAACCAGCCCTTTACTACACAAGGGCGTTTTTATAACATAACTCATACAGGGCATGCCCTGATTAAAATAATCCGGATCACCTTCATGCAAAATTATCACTGATAACCGCTGAGGGTATCTGAAATAAATTAGTAGAAAGTGGATATTCAAAGTATTAAAAACAGGTTCAGCATTATAGGCAACTCGCCGGCATTGAACTTTGCCCTGCAGGTAGCTGCACAGGTAAGCAATACCGACCTGACCGTGCTGATAGCCGGAGAAAGCGGTGTAGGTAAAGAAGCATTTTCAGTGATCATTCATTCCTTATCAGCTCGCAAACACAACCCGTTCATTGCAGTAAACTGTGGCGCCATTCCCGAAGGCACTATCGACTCGGAATTGTTCGGCCACGAAAAAGGCTCCTTCACCGGCGCCGTTGATGCCCGTAAAGGTTATTTTGAAACAGTGAACGGCGGTACCATTTTTCTCGATGAAATTGGTGAAATGCCATTGGGTACGCAGGCCCGCCTGCTGCGCGTGCTGGAAACAGGGGAGTTCATTCGCGTAGGTTCTTCAAAAGTGCAAAAGACCGATGTGCGGGTTATTGCCGCCACCAACAAAGATCTGCTCACCTTCACGCAAAATGGTAAGTTCAGGGAAGATCTGTATTACCGGTTAAGCACGGTTCCCATCAGGGTGCCCTCCCTGCGCGACCGGCCAGAGGACATTCCCCTCCTGTTCAGACGATTCAGCGTTGATTTTGCAGAGCGCTATAAAACCACACCGGTGCAGCTGGATGATGAGGCCAAAGATGTGTTAATAAACTATCCGTGGCCCGGTAATGTGCGTGAATTAAAGAATATTGCAGAACAAATTTCCGTGCTGGCTACCGATAAACTGGTTTCATCCAATGAGTTAAAACGCTTCCTCCCCAACCGGGACATGAACCGGCTGCCGGTGCTCGCCAATCCAAGCACCAATCCCGTAGCCAATGGGCACGAATTTGCCAACGAGCGCGAAATTTTGTACAAGCTCTTTTTCGATATGAAGAAGGATGTAACCGAGTTAAAGAAGATGTTTGTAGATATTCTGCAGAACCCGGGTACCAGCGTGCAAAATCAGTCGTTATTAAATGAGCTGAAGTCAAAAGAGCTGTTGCCTGCGGCCTATTCGCAGCCTGTTGTTCAGGGCCCCGCCCAGCAGGTAATGATCCATCATGATAACGACGATATTCATCATCATGAAGAAGTGGATGAGTCGCTGAATATAATGGACAAGGAAAAAGAACTGATAGAGAAAGCACTTAAAAAACATAAAGGCAAACGGAAAGACGCGGCGTTGGATTTAGGCATTAGTGAGAGAACGCTCTACCGTAAACTTAAAGAATATGATATTAAAGAATGATAAAGGACATCGGCAGAAGGCAGAAGGCAGAAGGCAAAGAATAACTATACTTTTTGCCCTTTGTCTTTTGCCGGTTGCCTTGCTTTTCGCAGGTTGCTACAGTTTTAAGGACATTGGTTCCATTCCGCCTGAAGTAAAAACCTTCAGAGTAAACTATATTGAGAACAAGGCGCGGTATGTAAATCCGCAGCTGAGCCCGCAGTTAACTGATAAATTGCGCCAGAAGATCATGAGCCAAACCAGGTTAAGCGGGGTGCAGGGTGATGATGCTCATTACGACATCAGTGGTGCGGTTACCGGGTATAATGTTACCACTTCGGGTGTTTCAACCGGTACCAACAATAATGGTACAACCCAGCAGCAGGCATCTATTCAGCGGCTTACTGTTATTGTGCACCTCAATTTCAGGAACAACCTGGACCCTACAAAGAATTTTGAAGCCGATGTTTCCCGTAACTTCGACTTCGGAGCTACCCAGTCGCTAACACAGGCTGAAGCCCAATTAAACGAGACCATCATCAAAAACATGGTGGATGAAATTTTCAACCGAATTTTTTCAAACTGGTAAGCTGGTTACATGCAATATCACATTCAAACACTGGTCAAACACCTTTTCGACAAAGACTCCTTTGAACAGGTGACTGAACAGGAACTGAAACAGTTCACTGACGATTATCCATATGCTGCGGTTGGACAATTCCTGTATGCCAAAAAGCTGAAGGACATTGGCTCCTATAATCATTATGAACAGGGGGAACAGGCTTCTCTTTACTTTCATAATGCATTGTGGTTACGCTTTCAACTCGACCAAAAGGAAGATGCGCCTGTTATACCGGTAAAAGCGGAAGAACCGGCCCAGCAACCAGGGTTTAGAATTGTGGTGCAAATGCCCAAAACGGACACTCCGTTTAGTAACCCGCCATTAGCGGTTCAACCGGAAACGCCCGGCGAAGAAGAAACTGCCTTACCAGCTGCAGCGGCTGATGTGCCTGCAGAACCGGTACAGGAAACAACGGCTCCGGCTACTGAAGAACCAGTTAAGGAAGAACAGGAAATAAGCCTGCAGGTAAATGAAGACGGCTCCCTGGTTGAACAGGAAGAGGCGCCCCAACAGGATGAAACAGCCTCGGCAGTAGCCATTGCCGAAACCAGCCAGTTGGCTGAAGAAAACAATCCTGCAGAAACCGCCGCCAATGCGGTGAGTATTACTGAAGAAGTATTGATCCCGCCCACTACCGTTTCGGGAGAAATTGATAAGGAAGCAGATGAAATTGTGCCGGCCGTAGAAGTGACCCGTGCCGAGCTGGAAACCGTGCCGATGGAAGACGACATAGTACCGGCCGTTGAGGTTACGAAAGTGGAGATGGAGGTTACCGCCCAGGCCGATGACATTGTGCCCGCAGTAGAAATAGCTCCTGAGGAACTGGCCGCCATAGCCCCTCAAACGATCGGGGAAACAGTTCAGGCTCCGGCTGAAATTGCTATTGAAGAACAATCAGTTGAAGAGATCAATGAAATAATTCCTGCAGCAGAACCTGTAGCCATTGAGGCGCAAGCCCCCACCCAGCCGGCAGGCTTTACCGCCGCCACGCAGGAAGGGAGAATGTCGGTTGATCTGGGTGAACCGGTCTTTGAATCGTACCACACCATCGATTATTTTGCATCCCAGGGTATAAAACTGTTACAGGAAGAACTGAAAGACAAACTGGGTAAACAGCTGAAAAGCTTTACCGACTGGTTGCGGAGCATGAAACGCGTTGGTCCTGTTGAATCTACATCATTAGACGAAATTACCAACCAAAGCATTCAGCGTATTGCCGAACATTCGGTAGAGGAAAAAGAGGTATTGACCGAGGCCATGGCCGAAGTTTGGGCCAAACAGGGAAATACCAATAAGGCAATACGTGTATACGAGAAATTAAGTTTGCTTAATCCCGCCAAAAGCCCTTATTTTGCGGGTCGAATTGAACAATTAAAAGCACAGTGACATGATCATTTTGTTTCTGGTATTCATAATTATAGCTAGTGTGGCCATGGGGTTACTTATCCTGATCCAAAACCCTAAAGGCGGCGGATTGGCCGGAAGCATTGCCGGTTTTAATTCCCAGTTCATGGGCGTAAAACAAACAACCGATGTACTGGAAAAAGGTACCTGGGTTATGGCAATTGCTATTGCCCTGTTGTGTTTGTTCTCAGCTTTCTTTATCCCCGAGGGTAAAGCAACCAGAGCCGAGTCAATAAATGCCCGTCCTTCATCCGGAGCCACCGCCCCTAACAGCGGATCACCTTTACAAAATACTGCACCCGCACCAGGGAAATAAGATATTGTAAAAAAATAACGGAACCCTGTCTTTAATTTGGGCAGGGTTTTTTTATTTTGGTGAATGGTCAATCGTCAATGGTCAATAATTCACAAAATTTCTGCATTCCCTATTCGTTATTAACCTCGAAAATAGGGTTCTATTCACCATTGCCCATTCACCATTCACGATTAGCATAGTTCTTGCACTCGCAGAATGGAGAAGGATCAATATCAATAGATGATAAAAAATTAATCTATATCCCATGTTCAGAAAACTGGTAACAAGCGTTCTGATTATTGTAGTGCTGGCAGGCGCCTTTGCCGGCTGGCAATTCTTTACAGCCAATACCGCATTCCCTCAAAAATCGAAATACCTCTACATATATACCGGTCACGCCACCTGGCCGGAAGTGCTGAAATCAGTTCGCGACAGCAACCTGGTAAAAAGCCCGGGCATGCTCGATCTGTTAGCCACCAAACTCGACGTACCGGAAAAATTGAAGGCCGGCCGCTATGAAATAATGAATGGCATGAGCCTGATGGACATCACCCGGCTCCTCTGCAATGGCACCCAGGCCCCGGTAAAACTCATTATTACCAAGCTGCGCACCAAAGAAAACCTGGCTGGCTTCCTGGGCCGCAAAATGGAAATAGATTCCATGGATGTGCTCAATTACCTAACCAATCCCGACACCCTGAAACAGTACGGGTTCGATAGCAATACGGTTATGGCCATGATCTATCCCAATACCTATACCTATTTCTGGAATGCTCCCTTACACACCGTATTCGAAAAATTCTACGGCGAGTATAAAAAGGTATGGACAGACACCCGCCGTGACGAAGCGCGTAAACTGGGGCTTACACCCGCCCAGGCGTACACGCTGGCCTCTATTGTAGAAGAAGAAACCAATAAATTATCAGAGAAAGATACTATTGCCAGCGTATACCTGAACCGGTTAAATAAAGGAATGCGGTTACAGGCCGATCCTACGGTAAAATTTGCCCTGAAAGACTTTACCTTAAGACGTATTTACGAAAAACATACCCAGGTAGAATCGCCTTATAATACCTACAGAAATACCGGGTTGCCACCCGGACCTATTTGTACCCCTTCGGTACAAACACTCGATGCAGTTTTACAACCGGCACAAACAAATTATCTTTATTTTGTAGCCGCAAGTGATTTTTCGGGCCATCATTTGTTCACCTCAACATTTGAGCAGCACGTAAAAGTGGCTAATGATTTCCGCAAAGCACAGGACGTAGAACAACAGAAAAGAGCAGCAAAAGACAGTTTAGAAAAACATAAATGAATGTAGAACGCGTCATATTGAACTCACCCCCTATTCGCTTTTTTGCTGAAAAAAGTAAAAAAGTGGTATTACCCGGTTTCGACGGTGTACCTCTGTTCGATGTAGTAAAGTTTTTTAAAGAACAGATCCGCCGGGTGGGTTTAACAGAACGGGCATCGGCCGTTTCCTATAACTTTATCATGTCCATTCCGCCCTCGTGCCTGTTCTTATTTACGCTGATACCACAATTGCCATTTATTCGCAAGGGCCAAATAAAACGGCAATTGCATTCTATAATCCGCGACATCATTCCGGCTGATACGTATAACAAAGGTATCATCACGTTTGTAGACAGCTTTTTTAAAGAAGACCACATAGCGTTGTTGTCGTTCGGTTTTGTGTTGTTGATCTTTTTCGCTTCCAATGGCATGATGGGTTTAATGCGTTCTTTCAATAAAAACTATATTGGTTTTGAAAAACGCACCGGGTTAAATACCCGCATAGTAGCCATCAAGCTTACAGTCATCATTATGGGCTTAATCTTAGCCTGCTTAATATTACTGATTGCACAAAACGCGGTGCTGAAATGGTTAGGTATTCAAAATACCACGGTATTGCAATTCATTGGTATAGCAAGATGGCTGTTTATAGTCGCCCTGATCTTTTATGCCATTGGGTTTATTTATAAATATGCCCCGGCTATAAAAAAACGGTTCAGACTGTTCTCCCCAGGCGCCATCCTGGCCACTTTCTTAAGCATCCTTACTACGTTAAGCTTTTCTATTTTTGTAAACAACTTTGGAAAATACAATGCCCTGTATGGGTCAATAGGTACCATCATTGTTTTGATGATTATCATTTATATTAATTCGCTTGTGTTGCTCATTGGATATGAATTAAATGTAAGTATCCACTCTATTAAAGCCATGGCCGATGAACGCCAGAAACAGCATGAAACTATCAATGAAGACCTCATTTTGCGCGATCGCGTATAACATTTGTTAAACGGCTCACATTACAATTATTCCCTATTTTTTAATAAAATTTTAAAGCTGCGCCCCGGAAATAAACTAGGTAAAACCAGCATTTTTTAGTAAACTTTGCATAGCTGTTTGTCATAGAGATCTGCTACAATGAAAGCTCCGCAATAAAATTTTCATGAAGGGACAGAATACAATGAAAATCTTATTCAGGTTTTACCCCGCCCTGTTAATACACTTTTTAATTAAATGTCAAATGAAAAAAGCAATACCCGGCTTGTTGCTGTTGCCTGCAATGGTTTTGTTTGCATTTGCTATGAAAGACCCATTGCCATTGGGATCAGGTATTCCGAAAGCAGACAATAAGTTAAAAGACATTTCCGGCAAAGAAGTGACATTAAAGAACGCTATAAAGGAGAACGGCCTGCTGGTAATGTTTAGTTGTAACACCTGCCCTGTGGTTATTAATAATCAGGCCCGTACTAAAGAAATCTGTCAGTATGCGACAAGCAAAAGTATTGGTGTGGTTTTGTTGAATGCTAATGAAGCTAACCGAAAAAGTTCTGAATCATTGACCGCCATGCAGGCGTATGCGAAAGCGCAGGCGTATAACTGGTATTATGCCGAAGATAAGAATAATGAGCTGGCCGATGCATTTGGAGCCTCCCGTACACCGGAATGTTTTCTGTTCGATAAAAATAGAAAACTGGTTTATCATGGCGCCATTGACGATAGTCCATCATCCGATGCCGCCAGTGTAACCCGCCATCATTTAAAAGAAGCGATGAATGAGGTGCTGTCCGGAAAGGAAGTATCGGTAAAACAATCGAGATCGGTTGGTTGTAGTATTAAGAGAATCTCTTAACACCAATAAGTCCCGTTTTTAAAATCTGTACAATCCCCTGCCAATTGGTGGGGGATTCGCATTTTCGTGAATAGGCAAACGGCAGACGGCAAACGGCAAACATGGCTCGCGATTCTTTGCAACTAATAAACGATCTTGCACCGCGGAATATTCTCTGGCTTCTGCCTTCTGCCTTCTGCCTTTTGCTTTCTTCCTTCTGTCCTTTGCCCTGCTCCAAT
>JAJKIL010000271.1 GCA_021154515.1 Niastella sp.
GTGAAAGGGCAGGGGCGTGCGTTGTTTTATTAATTGTTCCAGCAGGCTTAATCCAAGAAGCACCCCCAATGGACCATCAAATTTGCCGGCATTAATTACGGTGTCAATATGCGAAGCAATAACCAGTGTTTTTGCATCCGGCGACTGGGCTGATAACCGGCCTCTTACATTGCCAATATTGTCGATGTAGGTTTGAAGACAGGCCTCCTGCATCCAATGGGCAACAAGGGTTCTTCCTTTGATAAAAGCTTCTGTACCGAAGGTGCGGGTAATAACGCCTGGTTCTTCACTGATGGAAGCCAGTTCATTGATCCGTTGTAGAATTGTGTTTGCCTGTTGTAGGTTATCGGGGGTCAAGGTGTAATTATTTTTCCTTTGTTCAGAACAGGAAAGCTTCCCTGCTCAAAAATTAATTGTCCGGCCAGCCAGGTTTGTTCAACCACTCCATACAATTCCTGGTTTATGTATGGAGTTATTTTATGTTTATGATGTAATGCTTCAGCTGTAACCCGGAATGGTTTACCGGGATCCCATACTACAAAATCTGCATCAAACCCTTTGGCGATCTGGCCCTTGCTTTTTTGCAGACCCGGTAATTGGGCTGGTTTTTCACAAAGCCATCTGGCCATATTGGCCACCGGTATATTTCGTTGGCGGGCTGCCGTCCAAAGCACAGGTAATGCCAACTGCAGCGATGCAATGCCACCCCAGGCTTTCATTAAATTGCCTGAGTTGATCTCTTTCATAGCAGGCGGCGCCGGGGAATGGTCTGTTGCCACAAAATCAATAATGCCTTCCTGCAGGGCCTGCCATAATTGTTCGTTATTCTCCTTTTCACGAATGGGTGGCGCGCACTTATAAGCGGTTTGCGCATCCGGTATTTCTTCTGCATTAAAATACAAATAATGCTGGGCTGTTTCAACCGTAATGGGCAACCCTTTTTGCCGGGCCTGTCTTATTTGTTCAATAGAACTGGCCGATGACAGGTGTACGATATGAACCCGGCATTGATACTGCTCACAAAGCCTTATCATCAAAGCAATGGCGTCATCCTCCCATTGTCGGGGCCGTGATGATAAATAGTTTTTATAGGATTGTTCGTTGCCTGCCGGTGGCGGTTGTACGTTGGTGGTTAGTTCACAATGGACCAGCAGCGGTAATTGGTGCCTGGCGATTATGGGCATTGCTTCGTGCAGATCCATTTCGGTAACGTTGGGAAATTCATCGATGCCCGAATGGGTTAGAAATGCTTTAAACCCTAACACACCTTTGTCAATAAGCTTTTCTATTTCCGGCCCATTACCAGGAACAATACCGCCCCAGAGACCACAATTCACGTGTAACTGCCCTTCAGTAGCTGCCAGCTTTTTGTCAAAAGCATCGGCGGTGGTAGTAACGGGCTCTGCATTCAATGGCATATCAACCAGCGTGGTAACGCCCCCGGCTGCTGCCGAACGGGTAGCGGTGTTAAACCCTTCCCAGTCGGTTCTGCCAGGTTCATTAATGTGTACATGCGGGTCGATGATACCCGGCATTAGCAGGCTTTTGCCAATGTCGATCTCCGTTTGGCTAACTTCCCCCGTCAGGCCAGGGAGTATATCCACGATAATGCCATCTTTGACCAAAACCACCCCTTCCCGCATCCCTTCGGGTGTACAAATGTTTCTACCACTGATGGCAAGATCGAACATGATGGAATATTTAAAAGTTCTCTATTAAAAATAGACAATTAATTGTTTAAATTGAGGATACATTCCATCAAAATGTGCTGCTATGTCAATTAAACTGGGTAAGAATACCTATGGTAAAAATGCTGTAAACTTATCAAAGATCATTCGCCATCCCGATTACCATGAATTCAGGCAGATCTCAGTGAATATAATCTTGGAAGGTGATTTTGAAACTGCCCACACCATTGGCGATAATTCAAAAATATTGCCTACTGATACACAAAAGAATACGGTGTATGCGTTGGCGAAGGAACATTTCGTTTCTTCCATCGAGGCTTTTGGATTGTACCTGGCCAACTATTTTGCCAGCAATAATCCCCAGGTTTCCCAGGTTCGAATTGAATTAACGGAGCACAACTGGATGCGGATGCGTTTCAATGGAACGGAGCACCCTCATGCCTATAGCAGCGGTGGAAACGAGAAGCATACTGCTACCGTTGTACAAAACAAAAATAGTATTGAGGTAACAACCGGCATCACCGACATGTTGATCTTAAAAACCACCGACTCAGGTTTTGAGAATTATATTAAAGATCAATACACCACCCTGAAAGAAACCAGTGACCGCATTCTCGCTACTCAATGCGAGGTAAGCTGGGTGTATAATTCTTCCAAGATCCTGTTTGTTGAATTGTTCAACGGCATTCGAACTACCCTGTTACAAACTTTTGCCGATCACCAAAGTCTTTCGGTGCAGCATACTTTATATGCTATGGGTGAGGCGGTATTGGATAAGTTTGCAGCGGTTAATGAGATCACTTTAAAGATGCCGAACAAGCACCACATCTTATATAATCTTGAACAATTCGGAATGGATAATAAGAACGAGGTGTTTATTGCTACTGATGAACCGTATGGGTATATAACAGGGACGGTGGTGCGGGAATAATGCATTCACCAATTCATAAACACCATACCGGCGCCGCAGATAAAAAGCGTTAACCCACCCAATGCGTGTACATACCGCTCCAGCTTTTCGGTTTTCAGAAAAGATATGCCATAATAGCCCAATGTGACCATTACCAACATGGTAATTAGCGTGAAAAAGGTATAAATAAAGATCAACAGATACATTCCCCACCAGTTATTGCCGGCAGCAGGAAAATATAATAAAGGGATCATTGGCTCACAGGGGCCTAATAAAAAAATAATGAATAGTACCCAGGGAGTTACTTTGTATCTTTCCTTGGGCAGCACTGCTTCTTCATGTTTATGTTCAAATACATAAATTGATCCATCTTCAAACGTATCAAAATGTTTATGTGCTTTGTTCCTGCCGGCCCTTATCCAGCCCCAGGTCCCATATACCAGTCCAAACAACAATAAAACCCAGCCAGCCAGTCCACCCCGCACGTTTTCAAACCAGGCGATCTTTGATAATGACCAACCCAGTGCCGCCCCGCCCAATCCAAGTAATACGGAGCTCCATACATGGCCACAACCACAGATAATTGTCCAGAATAATGTTTTACCAAAATGCCACCCCCTGGCTTTGGAAAGGGCAATAAATGGCAAATAGTGGTCTGGACCGGTTACGGTATGCAGGCAGGCGATGCCCGTAGCTGTTAGCATCAATATTTGTAATTCAGTTAACATAGTCCATCATCCTGTTTGATTTGGTGATTGTCAAACCGGCGATCCCGGTCAGGCAATGAAATAAGGGTTCTGCCTTATTACCCAGTATTCGAATAATGATGGCGGCCTCTGTAGGCGTGCTGATGCCAAAGGCAATGTCATTTTGTTGTTGCAACCAGGTGATCACCGGTTCATAAATTTGACTGATCGTTCCGGGTTTATCCAGAATTATCAAACTGGCCTGATGCGAAAAGCCTTCCCACTGGCCAATTGTATGCAGATCTACAACACCCGGTTGTACTAATAAATTTTCTTTGATGATTAACCGGCCCTGTATATAAACATCTGTGATGTTATGGTACTTTATAAAATCAAAGCGCTCTCCATTAAGCTTCCGGCCACAGGTTAGCACGTCTCCCCAGATCAGCCGGTTGTTGTCTTGCAGGTAAATTTTATTGACCGCTGTAAAAGCAGCCTGTTTATGAGGGACAGCCGGATGGGGGATGTATACAAAAGTGGCGCCTTTTTGCAGGTATACCTCCGTAACCTGCCTAGCACCATGTTTCATAGGAAACAAACGCTGGTATGATTGTGTATGTAAATGCAAATGGCAATTGGCTTCTATATTGATCTTTACGTGGTAGTCGTCCCCTTCCAAAACACCGGGTGACGAACACATCAGCATTAAGTGTAGTGGTCCGGCTTTTTTATCTTCAGTAATATTGGCAACCTTAAAAGGCGGGGTAAAATAGCTTTCTTTCAGGTACGTGATACCATTGCGCGCCGCGGTTTGTATGTGCAGGTTTGCTTTCATGCGGGCAGGCCTGTTTCTTCTTCCAGTAAGGCATATTTTTTTATCCAGCTGATGACCTGCGGCAACCCTTCTTTATTTAACAGATTGGTAAAAATAAATGGTTGCCCCTTGCGCATTTTACCGGCATCGTGTTCCATCACTTCCAGGCTGGCGCCCACATAAGGAGCCAGATCAATTTTGTTGATGATCAGTAGATCGCTGCGGGTAATACCCGGACCACCTTTACGGGGAATTTTATCTCCTTCCGCCACGTCTATTACAAAAATGGTTACATCGGCCAGGTCGGGACTGAAAGTGGCAGATAAATTATCGCCGCCGCTTTCTATAAAAATGATCTGCACATCAGGAAAGCGGCTGGCCATTTCTTCAACGTCTTCCAGGTTCATGCTGGCATCTTCCCTTATGGCTGTATGTGGGCAACCACCGGTTTCAACGCCTATGATCCTGTTGGCCGGCAACGTACTGTTTTTGGTAAGGAACTCTGCATCCTCCTTTGTATAGATGTCATTCGTGATGACCCCAATGCTGTATGCGGGATATAAATGCCTCGTCAGTCGTTCAATCAACGCAGTTTTTCCAGAACCCACCGGACCGGCAATACCTATTTTTATATACTTTCTTTCCATACCCTGTTTGTTTTCTGTGTTCACGACATATACAATCTCGAATACAATTGCTCATGCTGCATGCTGCGAATATCAAAACCGGGGCAGCATACACCGATCATTTCTTTATCTGGCTGTTCATTGTTTTGCACCAATTGAGTTATTAATGGTTGTAATGAAAACAGCAATTCCTGTCCAACCTGCTGGCTCAATGGGATAAGCTTTACACTGTTGGTGATAAACCCTGTGGCCGCATTATAGTAAAAACCGGTGAGTGCATCTGCTTTCGGTATTTGCAGGGCGCAGGCTATAATGCCAAAGGCGATGCAATAATGCCCGGTTAACTGTTTTGTTTGAATGGCTGCTGCATACCGGTTTAGCCAGTCATTGTTACAGACAGCTTGAAAAATTTTAATAAGCCGCGCTCCCAATTTCTGACTGGCCTGCCGCATTTCTTTTGGCAGTTTAACTGCCGTGCAAAGATCATCCAGGTATTTAATTTCGTCGTATTGCCTGGTTGTTATGGCATCGTGTGCCAGGGAAACAACAGCTGCATCGGTAAAATGGATATTTTGTGATAACATGCCCCTTACAAATGCTTCGGCAGTAACGGCGTCTTTAACAATGCCCAGCTGAACATAGGTTTCCAGACCGGCAGAATGCGAAAACCCACCTACCGGCAATGCCGGATCGCTTAATTGTAATAGCCGTATCAATGCAGGGTTCATAAACCGGTATTTGTTAATTGCATGATCTTTGAAAATAGATTGCTGTTGTTATGTGCGTGCGGCGCTATTGTTGTTTTCAATGGATGTAACAGTTTTCGTTTATCCTGTTTTAAGGCATAGCCCTGGGAAGTTAATAACCTGAACAATGGCATGTCAAAAGGCACCAGCACTTCGTCTTTCTCAAAAAACAGGGGCAGGTGTTTGTTGCCTATCTCATAACAAACCGAAGCCATTTCAAACAGGCTGGCCGGCCGTATTATTAAAACATCACAGGGAAGAATATCTACAGCAATGATAAGCGTGTTGTCTTCATACAAAATATCACCTTGTGCCAACATGGGGTCTTTGTCGAGGAACTTTAATGCCAGATTATTGCCTGCCAGCGTTTGCTTTCGTAATATCCGCCTGCTGGTCTCATACCATTCCAGTGGCAACCAGTCGATATGCCGGTTGTTGATAGTAATAGCGTTAATATTTCCTTTTTTTTGTTGTATCAGCATCCGCAGTAATTTGTGAGGAGGGTTAAAATAAAAAATACCGTTGGGCCAGTGGCGCCACGGCTATAGGTTCGCAGGTCACAGGCTGTCCATCTACTTTCACTTCATAGGTTTCAGGATTTACTTCTATTAAAGGAGTGGCATTGTTGTGCACCATATCTTTTTTAGAAATGCTTCGGCAATTCATTACAGGAAGTAACATTTTTTTTAACCCATATTGCTGGACTACATTTTTTTCTAACGATAGCTTTGATACAAATGTGGCACAGGTGGTATGCACTGCTTTGCCATAGGCGCCAAACATATGCCGGTATATAACTGGTTGTGGGGTAGGGATGGAGGCGTTAGGGTCGCCCATTCTGCTGGCGATGATCATACCGCCTTTGATGATCATTTCCGGTTTAGCCCCAAACAGCGCAGGTTTCCATAATACCAGGTCGGCCAGTTTACCAGGTTCCAATGATCCTGTATAAGATGAGATGCCATGTGTAATGGCCGGATTGATGGTATACTTGCTGATGTATCGCTTTACCCGGAAGTTATCATTTCCCTTTCCTTCATCTTCCGGTAAAGCACCCCGTTGGATCTTCATTTTGTGGGCTGTTTGCCAGGTGCGGATGATCACTTCACTAACCCGGCCCATGGCTTGAGAATCGGAGCTCATCATACTGAATACGCCCAGATCGTGTAAAATATCTTCCGCGGCAATTGTTTCAGGTCTGATGCGGGAATCAGCAAAAGAGATGTCTTCCGGAACAGATTTATCCAGGTGGTGACAAACCATTAGCATATCCAGGTGCTCATCAATGGTATTCACCGTAAACGGACGCGTAGGATTGGTAGAAGAGGGTAACACATACGGATACATGGCCGCCCTGATAATATCGGGTGCATGACCGCCCCCCGCACCCTCGGTATGGTAAGTATGTATTACCCGGCCATTGATGGCATTAATGGTATCTTCCAGAAATCCGGCTTCATTCAGGGTGTCCGTATGAATGGCCACCTGTACATCGTACTGATCGGCTATGCGAAGCGAAGCGTCGATAACCGCTGGTGTGCTGCCCCAGTCTTCATGGATCTTTAATCCCAATGCCCCCGCAACGATCTGTTCTTCCAGTGGTGGCAGGGCTGCACAATTGCCTTTGCCTAAGAATCCCAGGTTCATAGGAAAAGCTTCTGCAGCTTCCAGCATTCTTTGTATGTTCCAGGAGCCGGGGGTTACAGTAGTGGCATTGGTGCCGTCAGCCGGGCCGGTGCCACCGCCGATCATAGTAGTAATACCACTAAAAAGGGCATGGTCGATCTGTTGCGGACAAATGAAATGGATATGCGTATCGATGCCGCCGGCTGTTGCAATCAACCCCGCGCCGCCGTGTACTTCTGTGGAAGCCCCAATGATCAAATTGGCGTCCACACCATCCATGGTATCAGGATTGCCGGCTTTACCTATTCCAACGATCCTGCCATCTTTAATGCCAATATCTGCTTTCACAATACCCCAGTGATCTATGATCATAACGTTGGTGATCACCAGATCAGGCACGCCTTCAGCACGGGTTGCCCGGGCCGATTGCGCCATGCCGTCGCGGATGGTTTTGCCGCCACCAAATTTGGCTTCATCGCCATAAACAGTGAAGTCTTTCTCTATTTCAATAAATAGTTCGGTATCGCCTAATCGCACTTTGTCGCCTGTTGTTGGGCCATACATATTGGCATACTTGATGCGGTTGATGTGCAGGCTCATACAGATTGGTTTTTGAATTGACCGGCCAATGCATTTTGTACTGCCTGCTCTTTATTGACTTCAGAGACCTCGCCGTTCACCAGGTTATTAAATCCGAACACCTGCCTGGCCCCGCCGAATGCAACCAGCTGGACTTCCTTTTCTTCACCAGGTTCAAAACGAACGGCAGTGCCTGACGGAATGTTCAAACGCATACCATACCCCGCTGCCCGGTTAAACTGCAACTGGCGGTTCACTTCAAAAAAATGAAAATGCGAGCCTATCTGTACCGGGCGATCGCCGGTGTTTACCACCACCAGAGAGGTTGTTGTGCGGCCTGCATTGGCGATAATATCATCCGGCTGTAAAATGTATTCTCCAGGGATCATTTGGCTTTATTTATTGTTAGAAAACCTATCTTATTGGATCGTGTACGGTAACCAGTTTGGTACCATCGGGAAAAGTAGCTTCTATTTGTATTTCCTGGATCATTTCAGGTACGCCTTCCATTACGTCGTCACGGGTTAAAATGGTGGCGCCATAGTGCATCAATTCGGCAACCGATTTGCCGTCGCGGGCTGCTTCCTGCAGATGGCTGCTGATGAGGGCTATTGCTTCGGGGTAATTAAGCTTCAATCCACGCAACCTTCGCTTCTCTGCCAGTTCCCCGGCTAAAAACAATAATAGTTTTTCCGATTCTCTGGGTATAAGATGCATAAATAAAAATAATAATTCGGGTGAGTAATAATTGGGAGTACGGAATGGCAGGCAATAATTTAAGATAAGCAAAAAAATAACACGGGATTGTTTTCTAACGATTTTTCTCCCGAATAATCTCTGCCGCAATACTAATGGCAATCTCTTCCGGGGTTTCACTATGAATGGCAATGCCAACAGGTGCATGTATAGGTTGCAGTACAGA
>JAJKIL010000272.1 GCA_021154515.1 Niastella sp.
AATTTATACAGGTATCTGAACGCAACTAAATAATAAGGAACTGATCTTAGTCTTTTCTGATCAGTCGAACGTAGGTAGTGGTCCCATCGAATATATACAGGTAGTAAATACCATTCTGATAATTCGTAAGGTTAAACTCTACTTCAAACTGGAATTGATTTTTTTGGATAACTGTTGATTGAACCGGATTGCCGCTGCTATTATAAATGATAAGCGTATATTGTTTATCGTGCTGCCTGTTGTCCAGCTTCACTTTCAACCGGCCATGCGTAGGATTCGGGTAGATCCTGATCTTTACGCAATCCTTCTTTTCATCGGCTGCAAAAACAAGCACGGTTTGGTTAACCGGATCGGCAGGCAGATAATTTTCATTACCGGGTTCACTGGCGCGTATCACCACATTGCCCTCACCGGTAAAGGAGAGTGTATTGTTATGAATTATTCCCGGGCCGGAAACAATGGAATAGGATACCGGCAAACCCGATGAAGCGGTGGCTGTTAATTGTACGGAATCTGTACTCTTGCTGGGCGTAATGGCGGTAAAGGAAATCGTTTGCGCCGCTTTATTAATGGTAATTACCTGCTCGCTGAAAGCTGCTTCATAATTTTCATCTCCTGCCTGTATAGCCCTAATGGTAGCCGTGCCCGCTCCATTGATGGTAACGGTAGTGCCATTGATTGTTACCGGGCCCGACACTAATTCAAAGGTAACGGGCAAACCTGCGTCGGATGTAGCAGACAAGTCAAAGGCGCCATCACCAAATGTCTTTGTCTCAACCGGGTCGAATGAAATAGTCTGCATGGCTTTGCTGACCATGAAAGTTTGTTCAGCCGTATCAGGAAAATAATTCTCATTTCCTTCCTGGATGGCGCGTACCGTGATCGTTCCTGCGCCGGTTATTGTCAATAAGGAATCATAGATACTGGCTGGTCCTGAACCTACTTCAAACCTTACCGGAAGTCCGGAACTGGCTGTTGCAGCCAATACAATGGGTTCAACACCATACGTGGTATCACCAATGTTTTCGAATGAAATGGTTTGTGTTCTTCTTTCAAAAAGCTCCCATTCCGCAAACTGTGTACCCGTTGTAGCCAGGGCTGCGCTATTATTGGTAATGTTCAACCGGTAATACTGATAAGCCGTTGCATTGTTGAACGTATAGGTTTTTGTAAGTAACCTCGACGAAAAACTTTCCCCTGTGCGGGTATCCAAGGTTGTCCAGTCGGTACCATTGTTGGAACCCTGTAAATTCCAGTCGCTGGGATCGCGGCCAGGTACATCATTAGCCGAAGTGAGGGTATATTTTACAACGATGGCAGGCACCGTTGATCTGTATTGGACCCACAATACATTCCTGCCACTGCGGAAATATTTTGAAGATCTATTGTTATCGATCAGGCTTGGCACGTCTTCAGCAGGTTTGGACGTATTGGGATATTGTGCAGTAACAGCGCCGCCATTATCAGTTATATCGAACGATGTAACGGGGGCTGCATGTACAGTAATGCTCACCGGCACTGAAAGACTTGTTTTATTGAGTGCATTGGTAGCTTTGGCCTGCAGCGTATAATTACCGGCAGCTACATTCGTCCAGGTAAAAGCATAAGGAGCAACAGAGTCCTTGCCCAGGCTGGTAGCCCCATTGAAGAATTCAATTGTTGTAATGGTTGAACTATCATCTGTTGCCGCTACATTGATCGCGATGGAAGCGGGTACTGTGAACCCGGAGCCACTAACCGGGGACGTGATGTTGAGGTGTGAACCGGCCGGGTTTACGGTCACGAGAACAGCAGCGGGGAGGCTCTCTTTTCCGTTATTGTCCGTTGCTATAGCAGTGATCGTGTGTGCGCCTTCCACCGCTATCCAATTCATGGAATAAGGCGCCATAGTATCTTCGCCGATTGTTACACCATCTACGGAGCACGCTATTTTTGAAATGGCGCCGCTGAACGAAAGGGCATCAACGATGAGTGGAATGTTAGCGCCTGCATCAACGATCGCTTTATTGGCAGGGGCCGTAAAGCTGGCCACCGGCACATCGCCTGCTGCATGGGCGCCCACATCTGCAGGATTGAGCAGGCGGGCGGTGACAGGCGCCTGGGAAACTTCATCGGCGCCAATGTCGAAGGGCGCCGTACGCGGCTGCCCATCCATATCTGCCACTACTGCGGGAAAGCTATCTGTGATGGCATTGATGGCGGGGCTGCCGGTTTGAAGATGATAAGTACCTGTGATATCCCTTGCCAGCAGGGGATCAGTGATAGTATATCCTGAAGCGGGCATAGCGCCCGGGCCGCTTACATTGAAAAGAATATTGCCTGTCCATACAGGATTGGTATAGGGGCCGGCGATAGAAGCCGCCGCGCCACCACCCTGAACAATATTATTGGCCACTGTAACAAATGTAGCGCCCAAACCGCCTGTACGTCCGCCCTGCTTGAAATTGCTGCTGCAATTGACAAGCGTGTTAAAGGCGATGAGTATGCGATCAGGCCGGTCGTGGCTTGTTAAGGGAGCACCATCTGCTACCTCGCCATCACCGTTCCCGATATCCAGCGCAGTACTGCAATTCTCAAAATAATTGCTGAAAATCACATGATCGTCGCCAAAGATGCGCAGGCCCGGTGTATTGCTGAAATAATTACCATATACCTGGGAATGGTTGCCATGCCGGAGCGTGAACTGTGCAGGACAATTACGGATGGTATTATAGCGGATGGTCAGGGCCGAGGCTTTGACAGAGATAAGCTCATTCTCCCCATCACATTCCTCAAACACGTTATGCTCGATAACGCTGTTGCTCGATGAAAGGCTGTACCCACTCAAGCCAAATTGCAGCGTTTCAGCGCCATTGCCACCACCGGGCAATTGTTTATAGAAATAGTTGTGATGGATCCAGAGTCTTTGTGCGATCTGACTGCCGGAACCCCGCACCGCTATAAAGCGACCGAGATTACTTTTATTCTGAAAGGTGTTATAATCTACTTCGTGGTCATTGCCATTCAGCAGCAGGTACTCCCCTTCACCCGGTGTTTCAAAAGTATTTCTTGTCCAGCGGCAGAAACTGGTGCCACTGGCCATTTTGGCGTGGTTGGCCGCATGAGTAAATGTAAAGCCTTTGATGATGATGTAGGCAGCCGGGCTTACTATACTAAAACCCCCTGAGCCGGTGATCTCAGCGCCCCCGATTGACTGTGCTGCAATGGTGATGGGTTGCGCTGCAGTCCCTTTTTTATTGATGGTGATATCGGTCGTTGCCGTGTATACGCCATTGGCAAGAATGATCACATCGCCGGGAGCTGCGTTGTTAATGGCAGTTTGCAGTTCAGGGAGGGAGGTTACGGGGATAGTTGTTGCCGAAGCAATCTGGAAACCCGACAAAAGCAATAAAAGAGAGAAGAACCGAAGGACCTCGTTTTTTGCACGGGAATATGGCCCTTTTGCAAAAGGTAAATTTTTTTCCATTGGCAAGAATTGATGATTAATGATTGCACAACTAACTTATAATTTGCAAACAATGCTTGCCGGCTCTTTACCTTCTATTCACTCATTTTGGCCTGTTTTCAGGTGCATGTGGGTTAGCCGATGCGAATTGCGTTTCGTGATATTCAGATGAAAAAGATTTGATTATAGAATCTTTAATGATGGCAGTGGCAATAGTGGCGCCTTTGTCGTTTAAGTGATCAATATCGAAGAACAGGCTATCCGCTGCCAGGGAAGGGTAGTTTTGCAGGTTAATGTATTTAGCCCTGGTGTTATGAAGGAGGTTGTTGATTAACTGATTGTTCTTTTTAACCAGGTTGGTATCGAGGTAGGAATAGAACTGTTGGCAAACCGGCATGGTTACCAATATGGTTTGAATTTGTTTTTGTTGAAGCATGGAAATAAAGCCCTCGAACCTTTTATAGATCTTCCCGGCGCTGCTTGTGTCTATCCAGTAGGTATTCCAATCGATTATTTTCCGCTGATATTTGTGTAATCTATAATCAGGATCTGCTTTTGAAAGATCCTCAAATTCGGCCCTGTAGCCCATAATGGTATCGTATTGATCGAGGGTGTTGTGTTCATTGAGCAAAAAACCACAGGTAAGGGCATGATATCTTTTAAAAGTATACGATTTTATAAATCCATCTTTCAGGTTCCAGTGATGATACAATTTGGCTGCAGATTCCTCATGCAATCCGGTAAAATAAAAAGTGAAATAATCAACCGGGAAGATCACATATTGTAAATGGGGTAACTGGTTAAGATTCTTCTCTATTATTTCCATATCCAGTTCAACAGGTTTGCCGTCTTCTGCCAGGTTTAAGGTTTTGATGGGGAGTAAGGTGGGATTTATTCCATTCAATGTATGGCTGGTACCTGTTATCAGGCATTGTACCTTTCCCTTGTACTGCTCAAATAGTTGTCTTTTTAAAGTAACTACCCGGTCTTGTTCCTGATAAAGCCCTATCAGCAAGAGCACCAGCACCGGGATAATTGACAACTTCACTATTTTTAAGATAAGCTTCTTCATTAGAACTGAAAATAAATGAATGAAACATTTTCTTTTTGAATAATGGCGTTCAGCAGGAATATGGCGGTAAGGGTATACACAGTATACAGCACTACCTTTGAGCTCAGGATCATAAAGACATTCCTCTTTGCTATTTCCAATCTTCTTTCATTTCTTCTGAATTGCCAGTCAATCACCAGCAGCGGTACAATGTAATAGAAGATGGAAAAGTAGGAGAGCGCTTCCCCCGGGTTGTGAAAATTGGTGAAAATCCTTTTTGTGTAATCAACAGCCTGGCCCATGTCGTGGATGCGGAAGAAGATCCAGGCAAAGGTTACAAAGCAAAACGTAGTAAACATTTGCAGCAACTCTTTACCATTGGGAAATAACCGGTCGGCGGCCACCACTTCGTTTACGTGCGTGCGGTTGCGGTTTAATAATAACAATGGCAGGAACCCACAGGCATGAATAAATCCCCAGGCAATAAAATTCCAGCTGGCGCCATGCCAGAACCCGCTAACCAGAAAAATGATAAAAGTATTTCTTACTGCTTTCGCTTTACCATCCTTTGAACCACCCAGTGGAATATACAGGTAATCCCTGAACCAGGAGGAGAGTGAAATATGCCATCTACGCCAGAACTCGGCAATGTCCCTTGAAAAATAGGGGAATTTGAAATTGCTTAACAGTTCAAACCCGAATAGTTTGGCCGTGCCCAGGGCAATGTCTGAATACCCGCTAAAGTCGCCATAGATCTGAAATGAAAAAGCGATAGCGCCCAGTATAAGGGTAATACCGTTATGTTCGGTGTAGTTGTTGAATATAGTATTGACTATTACCGCAAGGCTGTCTGCCACTACTACTTTCTTGAACATGCCCCACAAGATCAACCGGCAGCCTTCGGCAGCCTGTCTGTAACTGAAGATCCTTTTTTGTTGTACCTGCGGCAACAGGTGCGTAGCGCGTTCAATGGGCCCGGCTACCAGTAATGGGAAAAAGGAAACGAATACGGCATACTCAATAAAATTGGAGATGGGCTTTTGTTTTCCTCTATAAATATCAAACACATACGACATGCCGTGGAAGGTGTAAAAGGAAATGCCGATGGGCAATGCGATCTGCAATAAGGTGGGGTGTAAGTGTACACCCAGCGTTTCAAAACCTTTTTGAAATTGCAGCGCAAAAAAGTTGTAATACTTGAACACGGCCAGAATGCCCAGGTTATTAATAACGCTCAACCATAAAAACAGCCGTGCTCTTTTTCGGTTAGGCGAGGCAACAGAAAAGCCGTAAACATAATCAAGGAAAGTGCTTACCGAAAGTAACGTCATAAATTTCCAGCTCCACCAGCCATAGAAGAAATAACTGGCAACAAGCAACAACCCATTTTGCCAACGCAGGCGCTTATTGAATACGAACCAATATAGGCCAAACACAATGGGCAGGAAAACCAGAAAGGCAAGCGAATTGAATAACACCGGCTTTGAGTTTTGGAAGTAAATGCTTAACTAAATTTAATAAAAAAAGCATTCTAATGAATGCTTTCGGTTATGATATAGATCATAATTCTGCGTTTACTCAACTCCTTTTACTTTCATCTCTAATTCATAAATAGCCTCCGATGCAGTGATGAATAATTTGTTTCGCTGTTTACCATAAAATGCAACATTGGCTGTCCATTTTTCAGGAATATCGATATGCGCTATTTGCTTGCCCTGACTGTTGAAAACAGTAACGCCCTTGCCTGTGAGGTAGATATTCCCCTTGTTGTCCATCGTCATGCCATCAGAGCCAAGATTGACAAATAATTCTCCATTGCTTAAAGAACCGTCTTTATTAATGGTGTAACGATATGTTTTATTGCCGTTGAGGTCTGATACGTACAATTGAGTTCCATCGAGTGAGCCTACAATGCCATTGGGGCGTTTCATACTGTCAATTAATGGTTGCGGGGTTTTGCTGCCACGCAGCAGTACATATACTTTCTCTGCT
>JAJKIL010000273.1 GCA_021154515.1 Niastella sp.
ACCGAAGAACTGCTGAATACGCTCACCCGCGTGGATGGACTGCAGGTTACTTCGCGCACCTCTGCCTTCGCGTTTAAAGGGAAGAATGACGACATTCGCGACATTGCCATACAATTGAACGTCGACAAAATACTGGAAGGCAGCGTGCGCAAGGCAGGCAACCGCGTGCGCATCACCGCCCAGCTGATCAATGCGGCTGATGGTTTTCACATCTGGAGTGAAACCTACGACCGTAAACTCGATGATATCTTTGAAGTGCAGGACGAGATCAGCGCCATCATCACCAACAAGCTAAAAGAGAACCTGACGGTTTCGCCCAAACAGGTGCCAGGCATTAAATCGAGCATTAAAAACATTGCTGCTTATACGCATTATTTAAAAGGATTACATTTCAAGAATAAACTGACGCCCGGCGATACCCGCAAGGCCATTGAATGTTTTAAACAGGCCATCGCCATCGAGCCCAGGTATGCAGAAGCGTATGCTATGGTTGCGCAATCGTACTGCGCGCTGGGTACACAGGGACAAATGATTCCGCATACGGCTTTTGAAATTGGCCACCAGTATGCCGATAAGGCTTTGGAACTGGATGACACCATTGCAGAAGGGCATATCGCTAAAGCCATGCCTTATTTGTATTATGAATGGAAATGGCAGGATGCATATGATGCCTTACAAAGATCGATTGAACTGAATCCCAGTGCCGTAGCCGCTTATGACCTGTTGGGATTTTATTATATCGCCAAGGGACAAAAAGCAAAGGCAGTTAAAGTACTGGAGGAAGCAGAACAAATTGACCCGCTCTCCCCTACCATCATCCGTTCTCTGGGCATGATGTATATTTTTGCAGAACGGTTTGATGATGGTATAGTACAAGCTGAAAAATTACTGGAGATGAACCCTGAAATGCGCAGCGCCATTGAATTAAAGGCCTGGTGTATTGGCATGAAGGGCGACTGACAAACAGCACTTGAATATTTTTTAACAGTACACCGGCTTACCAATCATCCATTAAAAGGATTAATGGGTCTGGGTCACGCGTATGCCCGGTTAGGCATGACAGACAAAGCCCTGGAATGCATTCAAAAGTTAGAACAACGCGAACTGGAAGAACCTGACTCTGTCATCGATGGGGATTTTGCCGCTATCTACCTCGCCCTCGGTAACCTGGATAAAACTTACTATTATCTGAACCTTTGCATAGATAAAAGAATGGGACCAGTTGCCTGTTTCATAGAATATCCTCCTTACAAAACAGTAAAAGCTGATCCCCGGTTTGAAGATCTGAAGCATAGAATGGGAATTTCTGCGGAGGTATAATCTTTCAACTAGCCCCTTTTTGAATTACTTTTGAGCCTTTAAAAAATAGTAATTTTCAGTAATCCATGGCCCCGCGCCTGAATTATTGAACAACAAAGGCAATATGGCGTTATTAAAGGTTTCCGGGATCGGCAAACAATTGGGTACTACCACAGTTTTACAGGATATTTCATTCAGCCAGAAGAAAAATCAAAAACTGGCGATCGTGGGGGAATCCGGCTCGGGGAAAAGCACCCTGTTAAAGATCATTGGCGGACTGATACAACCCGACGCAGGCGACGTGCTGTTCGAGAACAAACATGTGGAAGGACCGAATGAAAAATTGATCCCAGGCCATCCGAAAATGGCGTATTTGTCGCAACATTTTGAACTCCGCAATAATTACCGGGTTGAAGAAATACTGGAATACGCGAATACCCTGCCCGAACACGAAGCAGAATCGTTGTATGAAATATGCCACATCCGCCATTTGCTAAAAAGGAAAACCGACCAGGTTTCCGGTGGGGAGAAACAACGGATTGCCATGGCGCGGTTACTGATCGGCGCCCCAAAACTGTTCTTGCTGGATGAACCATTCTCGAACCTCGATAACCTGCACCGAAATACCTTGCGGGCTGTCATTCGGGCCATGGGTGAAAGACTGGGCATTACCTGTTTAATGGTGTCGCACGACCCGGTGGACGCCCTCAGTTGGGCCGACGAGATCATTGTAATGAAAAGCGGACAGATCATTCAGCAGAATACTCCGGAAAAAATTTACCGGCAACCTGTTAATGAATATGCTGCCTGGTTATTCGGTAAATTCTATGGTTTTACCAAAGGGGAAGCAGCTGCATTCGGCGAAATACCCAAAGCCTACGGTAACGGCAAACGGTTATACATCAGACCTGAAGCATTTACCCTGGCAGCTAAAAAAAGCAAAACAGCTGTTCCCGGAAAAGTAACAGAGGTTGCTTTCCTGGGCAGCGGTTATGAAATTGAAATTGCATTGCCTGAGAGCATGATCACTGTAAGAACCGAACATAGCACAGTAGAGAAAGGCGATACCGTTTATGTGACATTTAAAAAATAACTTTTCATGGAAACAACAACTACCCCTGCCATTTCTTTTCGACAGAAGGAAATAGTGAAGCAATACACCGAAGCACTGGATAAACATATGCTGGAATTAAAAGCCGGCGAAGTAGAAGTCATGTACGAGATCAGGGATTTTGCCAACCAGCTGCACATTCATCCCGTTCATTTAAGCACTACCGTCAAGGAAGTGACAGGTAAAAGCGCCTGCGATATTTTTGAGGACCGGCTGGTAGTACTGTCCAAGGAAATGATAGCCACTTCACCCCTGCCTATTGGGGAAATTGCCCGCCAGCTTACTTATGATCCTTCCAACTTTGTAAAATTCTTCAAAAAGTTCACCGGCATGACCCCTAAAAAGTACCGGGATAGTTTATAATTATCACTTTTCTTAAACACTCACCATTTTTCCTTAAGCTGTCACCACGCCCATCCCGGTAATTGTCGCCAATTTTGTGCGTAACAAATAGCACAATATGTCAACAACAAAAATCGCATTGGTAACCGGCGGCAGCCGGGGCCTGGGAAAAGATATGGCCATCAACCTGGCTAAAAAAGGGATTAACGTTATCCTCACATACAACAGCAATGAAGCAGCCGCTACAGAAGTAGTGAAAACCATTGAAGCATTGGGTCAGCAGGCAGTGGCCCTGCAACTGAACATGGCCGATTTAAAATCGTACAACGCGTTTGTACAACTGGTCGCGTCTACTTTACAATCAAAATGGAACACCAACGCTTTTGATTTCCTGATCAACAATGCTGGCATTGGCGGCGGTGTGCCTTTTGAAAATGTAACGGAAGAATTTTTTGATGAATTTCTGAACGTACATTTTAAAGGCGTTTACTTTTTAACACAGCGTTTTGTTCCGTATATTAACAAAGGCGGGCGCATCATTAACATCTCTACCGGCACAACCCGGTTCGTAAATCCCGGTTATTCCGTATATGCATCCATGAAAGGCGCCATGGAAGTATTGACCAGATACATGGCGAAAGAATTAGGTGCTAAAGGAATTACAGCCAACATTGTAGCGCCAGGCCCCATTATTACAGATTTCAACAATGCTACCATCCGTAACAATCCCAAATTACAGGAAATCCTCAGTTCGTTGACACCGTTAAATCGTGTGGGCGAAGCTGAAGATATTGGTCCGGTAGTGGCGTTCCTGTGTACGAGCGATGCTGCCTGGATCAATGGGCAGCGGATTGAAGTAGCAGGGGGAATTAATTTATAGTTCTATGTTTTAAGTTTAAAGTTTTATGGCTGCTTCATCATGTGGGGCGGCCTTTTGCTTTTAATCCCACGGGCATCGTAATTAAAAGCTCAAAAATGCTCGTACATTTTCTACTATGAAACCGGGATATACACCTAACCAGCCTAACAAACACATCAGCACCACCAGCGAGGCATAGGTGGCTACGTAAAAGAATGGATGCAGCGTTCTTTCTTTCACCGGTGTTAACGGTGGCGTAGCAAACAGGGTACTGATAATACGCAGGTAATAAAACAACCCGATCACACTGGTCAAAACCAAAACAATGGTTAGTAACCACCGGTGTTGTTGCACCCCGGTTGTGAGTATAAAGAATTTGGCTGGAAATCCTGCGGTCAACGGAATGCCCGCCAACGACAATAACGCAACGGTAAAGATGGCCGCCATTAATGGACTGCGCCAGAACAAACCGCGGTAAACGCTGAGGTCATCGGCATCCCTGCGGGTGGTTGACAACAAGGTAATGACACCAAATGCCGATAACAGGGTAATGGAATAAGCCAGCAGGTAAAATACAGCGGCGCCTATACCGGCATTGCCCGACAAAAACGCCACCAGCAGATAGCCAAAATGCGCAATGGATGAATAAGCCAGCAGGCGTTTCACGTTCTGTTGCATTAAGGCCAGGATATTTCCTACGATCATACAGGCAATGGCCATTATGGTAATGATGGTAACTGCCAGCACATTTTGTTGTAAATGGATGGCATCTGCAAAACGTATTAAAACGGCAAAAACGCCAATCTTCGATACGGTGGCAATAAACGCCGTCACCGGCGCCGGTGCGCCCTGGTACACATCGGCCGCCCACAAATGAAATGGCACCAACGCCAGTTTAAACCCAATGGCTACCAGGATCAATCCAATACCCATAATAAACAAAACCGACATGCCTGTGGTATCAATAACGCGGGCAATGGCGGAAAACTCCATACTGCCCGTTTCCATATAGATCAATGCCATGCCGAACAGCAAAAAGGCCGACGACAAAGCCGCCAGCATCAGGTATTTCACACCCGCTTCCACCGCATTATTGCGGTTTCGCAAATACGCGATCAACGCATACAGACTTACGCTCAACAATTCCAAGCCAATAAAAAAAGAAATGAAATGCCGGCTGATGGTCAGCACCGCTGAACCCAGGGTAGCCAGGAATAAGAGAATGTAATATTCCTTTGGGTTCTCTTCGCGTTCTTCGAAATAAATATAGGAAAGCAGCCCCACCACCAGTACCGAAAATATAATGAGCCCGGTAAACAAGGCGGCCAATCCATCTACCACCAGCAACGGCGGTATTTCCCGGGGCAACGTATTCCGCACATACCACATCGCCAGCACCACGCCGCACATCATCATAAAGCCCGTTACCTGTATCACCGTATGGCTTTGTTTGAATGCGATCAGCAGGATCACTACGATCGCAGCTGCTGCGAGTATAATGAAAGGAAGTAATGCTAAAAATTGAAGGTATGTCATGTTATGAAGAATTTAATGTTCCCGGTTGCCGGGAAAACCGGTAACTGGCAACTTTGAATTACAAGCGTACCAATTGACTAAGAGTACCATTAACCATATCAAACACCGGCTGTGGAAATAATCCCAGGAAAACAATGGCAGCGGTAAGACATGCCATTATGATCCATTCGCGGGCGCTTATATCGGCGGGTGGGTCGGTAATTGTTTGGATCTGTCCAAAAAATACCTTTTGCATAATGCGCAAGGAATACAATGCCGACAGCACCAATCCAAAGCTGGCAATAACTGACAACACCGGGCTTACTTCAAATGCGCCTAACAAAATGAGGAATTCGGCAATGAAATTACCCAGTAATGGCAGGCCCAAAGAGGCCATTACAAACACCATCGCCAGGCCGCCCATCTGCGGCATGGCCGTCCATAAACCACCCATTTGATTGATGTCACGGGTATGCAGCCGCTCTTTCAACATGCCGGCCAGCACAAACAAGGCGCCCGTACTCACTCCATGCGTAAGCAATTGCATCACCACGCCCTGCAGCGCCATTTGCCTGAAAGCAAAAACACCCAACAATACAAATCCCATATGGCTAACCGATGTATATGCAATAAGCCGTTTAAGATCGGTTTGGGCATACGCCAGCAATGCGCCATAGATAATACCTACCACGCCCAACAACATGGCCCACCAGGCAATACCAGCTGCAGCTACAGGGAAGAAAGGCAATACAAACCGGATGATGCCATAAGCCCCGGTCTTTAAAAGCAACCCTGCGAGGATCAAACTGCCGGCGGTGGGCGCTTCGCTGTGCGCATCGGGCAACCAGCTGTGCAGGGGAACCATCGGCAGCTTGATCACAAAAGCGATCAAAAACCCCAGCATGATCCAGCGGGCAGTAGCATCGTTGTTCATGGCAGTATTCAATAAGGCGAAATAGTCAAATGTATAATTGCCGCTGTTTTGTTGTCCATGAATAAAATACAGGGCGAGGATCGACAACAGCATCAGCAGTCCGCCCGTTTGGGTAAAAATGAAAAATTTATAGGCCGCATTGCGCCGATTGAAGTCGCCCCAAATGGCAATCAGGAAATACATAGGCACCAGCATTACTTCCCAGAAGAAATAAAACAGAAAAAGGTCCATGGCGACAAAAACGCCCGCAATACCAGCCAGCGTCCATAACAAATTGAAAAAGTAAAACCCGGTTTTCTCCCGGATCTCATTCCAGGAACAAAGCACCGCCAGGATGCCCAGCAGGGCAGTAAGCAGGATCATAACAAAACTGAGCCCATCCATCGCCAGGTGAAAGCTGATGCCGAAGGCAGGGATCCAGTTCAGCTGGAAATCGATCAGCCAGGTATTACCGCTGCCAACAGCTGGTACATGTTGTAGGTACCAGATTATTGGCAGCAGAAACGCAGCGATCACCGCAACCAGGGCCGTCCACTTACAGGCCAGCTGATTGCGTTGCGCCACCAGCCAGCACGCAACGCCGCCAATCAATAAAATGCTTATCATCCAAACCAGTATCATAACAACAATTGAAGCGTGATAATAAAAAGGATACCAGCCAACACGCCAATAATGTACATCCGCAGCGAGCCGTTCTGTGAAACCGACAACCAGCTG
>JAJKIL010000274.1 GCA_021154515.1 Niastella sp.
ATATCCTTTGCAACCGGCTGCAGATACGACCCCACCAGCATATAAGCCCACATGGGAATAATGGCATCTGCTGTACAGGTAACGGCTACTACTTTATTCTGGTAAACACTCCAATCGTTGTTTTGCAAGGCGGCGCGGAACTCCTTTTCTTTCAGGATCAGCTCCATAAATAAATGGGGCTTCAGATCAAAGACCGCAATTTCCTCCGCAGGAAAATAGCTTTCCAGGTCAAGGGTGACCAGCTGGCTTTGCGCGACCTTATTTACTATTTCTTCACTCATATACTTTCACTAAACAGATACAAAGGTAACACGGAATAAGCTAAATAGTAAACAAGTTTATTGAGTCCATCTTAGAGGGAGGTTGAAAAGTTGACAGGCTGACAAGTTGATTCGGGAACCAGATCTGAGGGTTCGCGCTGATAAACAAGCTGATATGAGTGAATTTCAAAAAAATAGGGTTGACGAGCTTAAAACTTGTCAACCCTATTAACTTGTTAACTTATTAACTAAAAGAATCTTATTCTATTATCTTTTATGTCAGCCGATTTCTTCATGATCTCCATAACTCTGTAACCAAACATAGCACCCATTTGTTGTTGCATGGCCTGCTGTTGCGCTTTGGTATCGAAGTTTGGATTAGGTGCTGCACTGATGTTATTAACCTTAATAACAAATACGCCAATTTCACCTTTTATTGGACCAGAAACTTTTGACTGGTATTCTTTATTGAAAGAAGCGCCCAGTACTTTCATTTCGTTGCCCACATTTGGAATAAACGAGCTGCCGAAAGAAATACTGTCATTGTTAAATACCTGTTGACCGGTAGCTTGTGCTACTGCTTCGAGGGTTGAAGGACTGCCAATTTTCTTAACAATGTTCTCAGCCTTTTTCTCATTGCGCACTTTGTATTCAACCAATGGACGGGCTTTTTCAACTGACATGGTTCCTTTTTCAGAAACGTTGGTAACTGCAGGTACTACAAATTTATCACCTACCTGGTAGGCATGCTCAGCTACAGTTCCTTTTTTAGCATCATTGAACGCCCAGCGAATAATTTCACGTGATTCGCCCAGACCCATGATCATGAAATCAGATTCTTTCACATCAGCCTGTAATTTATTCAGCTTTCCTTTTGCAACATTATCATCAAACTGTTTCAGATCACGGCTGGCTGCAGCAAACTGCGAAGCCATACCGCTGGCGGTGTTGATTGTTTCATCACTTGGAACAATGGCCTGAGAGATATAAGCAATTTTATAAGCTGTCTCCATTTTCTTCTGGCTCAGTACTTCTATATAATGGTAACCGCTGTAAGACTGGTTCTCAACTTTCACCACTTTCTTATCACCCACATTACCGTAGAAGATCACTTCAGCAAATTCTTTGCTCAGGTTAGAGAACTGCAAAGAAGTGAATTCATATTCACCTTTTTTATCCTTGCTGCCAGCATCGTCGCTATATTTAACAACCATGCTGTCGAAGTTGGCGCCGCCTTTAATAGCAGTTTCAATGCTATCGATCAATTTTTTAGCAGCGCTGTCGGTTCTGGCCTGACCTTGCTGATCGCCTATTTTAATTAAGATGTGACGGCATTTGACACTGTCGGGCATTTGACGACGGCCAACCATTTTAGCCATAGTATAATTTGGACCATCCAGGTAAGGCCCGATGATCTGACCATCGGCCAGTTTGCGCAATGTATCGGCATTGCCCATTTGCATGTGGCTGCTCAGCACATAGCCATCAAAAAATGGCGTTTCGCTTGCACTGTTAGCAATCAGGGTTTGAATTTCGGCAGTAGTATTGGCGGCGGCCAACGCATCATGCTGTTTGGCTACGTTATTATATACTGTCTGGGTATCATTAGCGCTGGGAGCAGCGTTGAAAGAAACGTATACCAGGTTACGCTCATTTTCCTGTTGGTAAGCGTCTTTATGTTTATTAATATATTCCCGAATATCATCCTCAGTTAATCTGATTGTAGAATCAGGAATAGTAGAGTATGGCACATTCACATAAGAGATAGCTGCACGTTGGCTGTTTTCGGCATTGGTTTTCTCCAACAACCATTTTGGAACGTACATGCTTTTTCCAACCAGTGAAGTGAATTTCTCGCGTTGACGGCTTTTTTCGAGGGCAGGTACAAACTCACCCCAGAAGCTGGTGTATTGAGGCGTACCTTTTTTCAATGAACGAATGGCCTGGTAAGCAGCCTGTGCATTAAATCTACCGGTTGAATCGGTAAACTGTTGTTTTAACATTTGGGGCGGGTTAGCACCATATAATATATCACCCACTTCTTTGTCAGATATAGTGATGCCGAGTTTGGCATATTCGTCTGTCATTAACGCGTCCTCAACGAACTCGTTCCACAGGCTTTCACGGATCTGGCTACGCAATTGGTCATTCACGGGGTAATTCTGAGCACGGTAGTTATCTTCGGCCATTTTGTAACGTGCCTCAAAATCGCGGACATCAATACTGGTACCATTAACTTTACCCAGCGTAGTTGAATTACCGCTGAACAAACCCCGGCCGCCTCCCTGAAGGGCATCCTGTACAATAAAGGCAATAAGGGCTAATGCAATCGCACCAATGATAATCCACGCTGCTTTGTCGCGGATAGATTGAATAACTGACATAAAATAAGTGTATACCTCTTTTAATAAGGATGGCAAAAATAGGTGAAAAATGTTTATGAACAAATTGTGGAAAACCGCTCAAAACCAGCATCAAGTAAAGGTTTTACCTGTCCCCATAGCTGTGAATAACGCCAAATATTCTAATATATGCGATCGTTGTGGAACAGTGTCGTGAAAACAATTCTAACATTAAAACTGGATAACCTCTAAAATATGTTGGTAACCCGGGTTTTCACACTTCAGAATCGGTGGATAGTTGGCCAATAAGTTTCGATCAGTACTTTCACCTATCAAACGGTGTATAAAAACCCCAGGTTATTAGACCTCCATTAACAGACTTTCTAAATGTTATTATCGTTAATTCTTTTCAGGCCCTTTTTATTCCACCGGCGTGGAAAACTGTCTAAAACCTACGCCAGTCCTTATTTGTTGTATGTGGAGAGAAGGTGGAAAACCGTGGATAACCAGGTTGTTGTAACTTTACCAAATTTCCTGACAGTCATTTTATCCACTAATTCACAGCCGTAATAATAATAGGTTATTTATAAAAAAAAGAGATTAATATAAATACTATGGAAGATATCCACGTAGCTAACGCAAAAAAAAATGTGCCGAAGAAAGGATTCCTTGACATCGAGATTGACCCCACGATCGATTTGTTTTCTGAGATCGAACGCTTGAAAAAAGAAAAAAATATGTTGCTGCTCGCGCACTATTACCAGGAGCCCGATATTCAGGATGTGGCCGACTACATTGGGGATAGTTTGGGTTTGGCGCAACAAGCGGAAAAAACCAGCGCGGATATCATCGTTTTTGCCGGCGTTCACTTCATGGCCGAAACAGCAAAAATTTTAAATCCCACAAAGAAAGTACTGCTGCCTGATCTGAACGCGGGTTGCTCACTGGCCGACAGCGCGCCGGCCGGGCCATTCAAAAAATTCAAAGAACAGCACCCCGATCATATCGTGATCTCTTACGTGAATTGTTCAGCCGAAATAAAAGCGCTGAGCGACATCATCGTTACTTCGAGCAATGCGGAGAAAATTGTGGAAAGTGTGCCGAAAGACCAAAAGATCATTTTCGCCCCCGACAAAAACCTGGGTGCCT
This sequence comes from Niastella sp., assembly GCA_021154515.1. GTDB lineage: Bacteria > Bacteroidota > Bacteroidia > Chitinophagales > Chitinophagaceae > Niastella. Next base: position 3,752 of record JAJKIL010000274.1, read on the forward strand.
ACCTGGTGAAGAAAACCGGTCGCGATATGGTTTTGTGGAATGGCGCCTGCATGGTGCATGAAATTTTCAGCCTCGAAAAGATCATGAAACTGAAGACCCGCCACCCCAATGCAAAATTCATTGCTCACCCGGAGTGTGAAGAGGCGGTACTCCGGATAGCCGACTACATTGGTTCCACCACCGGTTTGCTGAAATACAGCCAGCAAAGCGACGCCACCGAATTCATTGTCGCTACCGAAACCGGAATTTTGCACCAGATGCAAAAAGCGTCGCCCAACAAAACTTTCATCCCTGCCCCACCCAATAACAGCTGTGCCTGCAACGATTGTCCACACATGAAACTGAACACCCTGGAAAAGCTGTACCTGTGCATGGAATACGAGACGCCGGAAATCACCATGGAGGAGGAATTACGCAAGGCAGCTCAGCAACCAATTGATAGAATGCTGGAAATCAGCGCTAAATATGGGTTATAAACGCCTGATCTTTCTGGTTGGACCGCCTCGCAAGCATGATCTGACAGGTCATTGTCGTGGAAAATCTGTGGATAACCTGGGAATAAGCCCATATTTCAACACAATGGGTGTTAGGGAAGGTATTTTCGATCAGTAGAATTTTGTGAAATAAGCTTAAAAACTATATTTGCTCCATGGCTGAAGATCTGAGCATTGTGCAGGGCACAAAGGATGAAAAATATAAATCTGTAATTCCCCAAATAAAAGCATTGATTGAGGGTGAGCCCGATCTGGTGGCAAACCTGGCTAACATAGTTGCAGCGTTGATGGAACAGTTCGGCTGGTTGTGGATAGGGTTCTACCTGGTGAAAGAAAATCAGTTGGTGCTTGCTCCCTTTCAGGGACCGGTTGCCTGTACCCGCATCAAAAAGGGAAGAGGTGTTTGTGGCGCCAGCTGGGAAAAAGCGCAAACCATCGTTGTGCCCGATGTAGAAAAATTCCCGGGACATATTGCCTGCAGCAGTAAGTCGAGATCGGAAATTGTTGTTCCGGTAATTCGCGACAACAAGGTGATGGGCGTGTTGGATGTGGACAGTGAACACCTGGCTGCATTTGATGAAACCGATAAACAATTCCTGGAAGAGATTGTAGATCTCATCATTTTCGAATAGGTAACATTTGCTTGAAATATGAAAAGAAGAAACTTTATCCAGAACGCTGCCATCACTTCTTCTGGTTTACTTGCAGGAAAATTATCTTATGCAGCTCCGGCAAAAGCTGGTAAAAAAGAATTGTTTGAATTAAGGGAATACGAAATTCATTTTGGTGGAAATCAGAATGCGTTGCATGCTTATCTCGAGAAAGCATTAATTCCTGCCTTCAATAAATTCGGTGTTAAGACTGTTGGCGTTTTCAAAGAAATTGGAAAGAGCGAACCAGCCAAAGTATATGTATTGATTGTCTATCCTTCAATGGAAGATTACGGGGATATCAATATGAAAGTAAAGTCAGACAATGACTTTAAACAGAACAGTGCCGAGTGGGATAAAGTGCCGGCCGATAAACCGGTTTTCAACAGATATAATTCTTCGCTGTTGGTGGCCTTTGATAATATGCCATCATTAAAAGTACCGGCTAAGGAAACACGCATTTTTGAATTGCGTACTTACGAAGGGTACAATGAAGATGCGGTGCGAAGAAAAGTGAAAATGTTCAACACCGAACAGTTCACCATTTTTGATAGAACAAAACTGAACCGGGTATTTTTTGGTGAAGCCATTGCCGGACCCAATCTTCCATGTTTAACGTATATGATCACGTTTAAAGATATGGAAGAACGTGATAAGAACTGGGCGGCATTTGGCGCCGATGCTGATTGGAAAAAAGTATCTAACGATCCAATGTATGCAAACACCGTTTCAAATATTCGACGCGTGTTTTTAGAACCCGTTCCATATTCACAAGTATAATTAATTCTGAATTTCCTGAACGAAGTCGAAGCGATATTGAATTTTAAAATATTCATATATAAAAAGGGCTCTGTTAATTCAGAAGCCCTTTTTATATTAGTACTATTTATACTTTGTTATTTTCCATTCTTCATTCTACCGTCCCATATACACCATTAGTATTTGAACATCGCTTGGGTTCACACCACTGATACGGCTTGCCTGACCCAGTGTACGCGGTTTTATTTTTTTGAATTTCTGCAGGGCTTCATTCGATAAAGAAGTGATCTTATTATAATCGAAACTTTCCGGGATCAGCAGATCTTCGAGTTGATTCATTCTTTTTACCAGCTCTTTTTCTTTTTCGATGTATACATTGTATTTGATCTGGATATCGGCCTGCTCAATAATTGCTTCAGTAAAACCAGTGAGCGCTTCTTTAATTTTTGGTAAGCCGGCCATCATACCTTCCAATGATATATTCGGACGCAACAATACCTGGATAGCTTTTTGTTTTTGTGGTAACGGCGCAGAATTATTTTCTGCCAGGAATCCATCGGTCTCGGTTGGATCCAGGGAGATTTCTTTCAGAATGTCTTTTATTTTTTCAACACCTTCCCTTTTGCTGATCACTTTGTCCATTCTATCCTGGGAAGCCAAACCCAATCGGTAACTCAATTCAGTCAATCGAAGGTCAGCATTATCCTGCCGAAGGATGGTTCTGAACTCGGCACGACTGGTGAACATGCGGTATGGTTCTTCAGTTCCTTTGCTGATAAGATCATCGATCAATACACCAATGTAAGCATCACTTCTTTTTAAAATAACCGGTTCTAATTCTTTTGCTTTTTGGTGTGCATTGATGCCGGCCATCAGTCCCTGACAAGCGGCTTCTTCATAACCGGTGGTTCCGTTTATTTGTCCGGCAAAGAATAGGTTACTGATGAGTTTTGTTTCGAGTGTATGATTTAACTGTGTTGGCGGAAAGAAATCGTATTCGATGGCATAGCCAGGACGGAAGATGCGTACATTTTCAAAACCGGCAACCTGGCGCAAAGCGGCATACTGAACTTCTTCCGGAAGAGAAGTGGAGAAACCATTTACATAGATCTCGACGGTGTTCCAACCCTCTGGTTCCACAAAGAGCTGGTGTCTTTCTCTTTCAGCAAAGCGATTGATCTTATCTTCTATACTTGGGCAATATCTTGGACCAACGCCTTCAATCCGTCCTGCATACATAGGACTCCTGTCGAAGCCTGTTTTTAAGATGTCATGTACTTTCTGACTTGTATAGGTGATCCAGCAACTTCTTTGTTCTGTTGGTTTTTTAGTATCGGTGTAAGAAAAGCCAACAATTTCTTCGTCGCCTTTTTGTTCTTCCATTTTACTATAGTCCAGACTGCGGCCATCGATACGTGGAGGCGTACCCGTTTTCAGGCGATCACTTTCAAAACCATGCTCAACCAATTGTTCGGTAATACCGGTTGCAGCTTTCTCCGCTACGCGGCCACCGCCGAATTGTTTTTCACCAATATGAATGATGCCATTCAAAAAAGTACCGCTGGTTATAACAACTGATTTAGAGGGGATCTCATGACCAAGACCAGTTACCACACCGCAAGCGCGGCCATCTCTTATGATGAGAGAACGAACCATGTCCTGGTAGAAATCAACGTTCGGAGTTTTCTCCAGCATCTCGCGCCAGGTGGCGGCAAATAACATCCGGTCATTTTGTGCGCGCGGGCTCCACATAGCGGGACCTTTTGAAAGGTTCAACATGCGAAACTGGATCATGCTGAGGTCGGTAACGATACCGGAGTATCCTCCCATTGCATCGATCTCCCGAACAATTTGACCTTTGGCAATACCACCCATGGCTGGGTTACAACTCATTTGGGCAATGGTTTGCATGTTCATGGTTACTAAAAGAACCTTTGAACCAAGGTTGGCGGCGGCAGCGGCTGCTTCACAACCGGCATGACCAGCGCCTACTACAATTACATCGTATTCTGGAAACATGGTGCAAAATTACGTACTGGGACTGGGATTGTTTAGTTTGATAAATAAGAGTAGTTGGAAATGCTTATTTATTTCAGGGGCTTGGTGGGTTAAGTTGCAGGTTGTAGGATGTTGGGGATTTCTAGGATCAGGTACTTGAAATGATTACCGCTTATGATTTGCCTATTCGTTTTCCAGATGATGATTACTAGAATGGCTTCCTAATGAGGGGTTCAATTGTAGTAAGGGTGCTATGAATTTCGTCTTAATTGGATAACATGCCCTTATAATTAGTTCTTATTCTGAAAGCATCTTATCTAAACACTCACTTCCTTTCCTCCTTTTAGTTCATCCCCCTGGCGGAATATGAAAACAGGAAGAAGGTTGAGATGGGGTTTTGTTTGAATTCATTGTTTCGAATTG
>JAJKIL010000275.1 GCA_021154515.1 Niastella sp.
ACAGGTGGCACGCTCGTGTTGCCAGTATTCCAGGTTGCCGTCCGGGTCCAGTGGCTGAAACAAAGCTGATTTGTATAAGAGGGTAAAATAGTCGATCAGTGCAATAAACCGAGGCTTCAACACTTTGAAAAATGTGATCTCTTCCTGTTGATCGTCAAACACATAATTGTCCGCTTCCTGCTGAATACCGAACCAGGTCTTTGCAGTGAGGCCAAACCCCCACTCGATCCATTTTTTTTCATCGATTATGGTGGTTTCATAACCGGCCAATTGCTGAAGCATTCTTTTGTACAGCCGGCCACATTGTTGCTGCAAACATAGTTGGTTTGTCATACGATTCTCACTTATTCAATTAGTTAAAGGGTTTTCACATGCAATGAAAGGTAAGCAGATACAAACCTTTTTACTATTTTTCACAGGTTTCATTTATATTAAGACAATTGCAAAATGAGTTTGTACTATGTCGAATGAATAAATATTTTCTCCGTGTTGCACCATTGTAGGCTGGAAGCCTTTATTATATGACGATTGAACAAACCGATAGTACCGGTCTTTTCAAAAAAAATCCAGACCGCGATACACTGGCAGAGAGCCATTATCCCATAATCATAATTTACCCCCAAATTTTACCAAATGCCCCCCATCATTTAATAAATATTAATTGAGATTTGTCCTGCCTGTTAAATGTCAAAATAGGGAGAAGCTGCAAATCAATTAACCATCAAAAAGCCATTATGAAAAAATTAAGTTTATACATTGTTGTTATTATTTCTTTTATGGTGGGCTCATCATGTAAGAAAGATACTTCAGCCAACAATTCAGTACCGGAGTCACCCACTCAAACCGGAGCAACAACTGAACTAAGCTGGGTAACCCTCCTTCCCACCACTTCATTTAGTTCTTACGGCACCTATTGGAACAACCTGTATCCATGGGGGTCAGATCATAACGGATCGGCCCGGATGAGAAGCGAGAACATTGCCACTTCCGGCGGAGTCCTGACTATGACTGCTTACCCGGGCACTGTTAGTGATAAACCAGCCATCCACTATTTTTCAGGCACCTGTTATGCAAAACAACAGGTTACCGTTAGCGCGTCATGGCCTAAATGGCGGGTTTCCGGAGAGTTCCAATGCCCGTCTGTTAAAGGTACCTGGCCAGCTTTCTGGTTAAACGGGGCTAATCAGTGGCCTCCGGAAAGCGACATTATGGAATTTAAAGGCAGTGCAACATGCTGGACAAACACCTACAAAAATGAAAATGGCCAGTGGTCAAGTGTTGGCACAACGATCTCAGGCCCGGCTAACTGGCATACTTACACCGCCTATTTAACAAGAATTGGTACTACTAGTAACGTGAGTATCGAATACTGGATCGATGGTTCTAAAGTATCAACACAAACTGGTCAAAACTTCGTTAATGAACCGCTTAACTTAATTATCGACCTTCAGATGGAAGGTTCATCAGGCACGCCCGGCCCATCTGGAAACACTGTTATGCGCGCGAGAAACGTTACCATTCAAAGAAGCGCTACATTATGATCTAATCGAATACCAGCTTCACTATCTTACAATTTAATACAGGTTAAGCCAGGCCTTATACTAACAAGGGCCTGGCTTATTTTATAAACTAATCACTTAATTCTTTAAAACTTCGTTTTGTTTATTTGATCGAGAATTGGTTTTTCAATCGCCTGCAGCTGTGATTGTTCCGGCTTCAACAACTCCAAAACAATCATTTCATTCTCTCCCTTCTTCAACCACTCAACAGGAATATAAAGGGTTTGCTGCGGACCAATGCTCCAATATCTTCCCAGGTTATGTCCGTTCACCCACACAACACCTTTGCCCCAGTTGCTAAGATCGAGATAGGTATCACCAACAGCCTGCAGATTGAATGTTCCTTTCTTAAGCACAGGTACATCTGATGATGAGCTACTGTTTTTCAGGGGAACAGACTCAATTTCGTTAAAAGGAAGCGGAAACATTTGCCAACCATTTAATTCCTTTCCATTAAAGCTCACCGTTTCTGTAATTCCTTTTTTATTTTTCAGGAGATAAGGGCCATAATTGATCCTGCCAAGATTCTCTACCAAAATATCCAGTTGGCATTTTCCGTTGGGAAGCCGGAGCCATACGCTATCCTGTTTCAATCGCCTGTCTAAAACACCTACGCGTTTTCCATTGATGAAAACAATTCCATAATCACGCAGGTCTTTTATTTTCAAAGCGCCTTCACTGCCTCCATCGATCGTTGTGCGATACAGCACAAATCCATATGCCTGGTTTAAATCTTCAAAAGTCAACGGGGTGGCATTGGTCTTTGCGCCGGGCAATACATCAAACAAACTGGTTGTAGTAACAAAACTGATGACAGGAATGGTAATCGTTGGTTTTGCTGCAGGCACTTCCGGCAGGGTGTAACCAGCAGGCAAACTTTTTTGGATCACTTTCCGGAACTCCATAAACTTATGGGTAGGATTTCCTGCTTCATCCAAAGGCGCGTCATAATCATAACTGCTGATCTGCGGCTCATATGGGGTCTGATCGGTGTAATTAGCGCCATTCATAAAATCCCGGGTAGTACCGCCATGAAACATGTACATGTTGACAGACATTCCTGCGGATAAAACCGAATCCAGTCCCGGTGTATATTTCTCTGCCGGCACTTTATGGTGTTGTGTTCCCCACCAGTCGAACCAGGCAGGATACCACTCGGCAACAAAATACGGCCCCCTGCCTTCATTGTTTTGTTTGATCAACTCCTTTATCCGTGCCGGTTTATCCAGGCCGTTTATGGAAGTAAACAGCTTACCAGGCAGGTTTCCCTTTGCCAGGAAAGGTTCGGGGTCGCAGGTATACAACCATCCATCAAAGCCTGCTTCAATAAACAGCTTTCGATTAATGTCCAGATATTCTCTATCGCTCCCATAAGCGCCGTATTCATTTTCCACCTGCACCATCAAAATATTTCCACCATGATTCACCTGTAATGGAGCCAGCTGTTTTCCTACCTGCATGATGTAATTTTTATAGGCCTGCAGGTATTGCGACTCCTTACTTCTTACTTCCAATCCTTTAATATTTTGAAGCCAGTATGGATAGCCGCCAAACTCCCACTCAGCACAAACGTAAGGACTGGGGCGAAGGATCACCCACAAACCTTCCTCCTGCGCTGTTTTTACAAAAGCAGCAATATCATTGTTGCCGGAGAAATCATATTTTCCTTTTTGTGGTTCATGCAAATTCCAGAACACATAAGTACCGATGGTATTCAATCCCATTGCCTTTGCCTTTCGCATCCGGTCGCGCCACGCTTCACGCGGTACGCGCGGGTAATGCATTTCACCTGAGATGATCTGGAAGGGCTTTCCATCAAGTAAAAAAGCCGAATCTGCCAATTGAAAACTGTGCACAGGGGTGGTGTTTATAATTTGCCGGGCTGTCGATGGAAAAGGAGAATCGATAAACGGCATTCCGTCTCTGAATTCAATTGGCAGCCAAAAATAACGGCTGTCTTTCAAATTTTCCGGATTCCATTTATCAGCGATAAAAATGAAAGACGATCGTTTCCCGGCAACAGGAAGTATAAAAGCAGGTTGACCGCCATAGGTTGAATCGGCCCCGATACCATGTAATGGATTTCCCATGGACACCCATTCTCCAAATAGAGAATCAGCTGCATGAATGCCTGCCTTATTCGGCGCCCATCCCGTACAGCCGCTGGTAATGAGATAATATTTTTTATTGTATTTGAAAATAGCAGGCGCTTCCCGGTGTTCGCTGAACAACAATTTATCTTTTGTGGTAGCAGCGGTATAGTCATCACTCAATTGTACAATTCGTAAATCGTAGTTTTCCCGTGAAGAATAAATTTGATAAGCTTTCCCGTCATCATCAACAAATAGGGTCATGTCCCTTGACATGTTATTATTGGGCCGGAAACTTTTTAAAAATTGATAAGGACCTGTCACCTTATCGCTAACAGCGACGCCAGCTCTTGCTGCCTTGTACCCCTGTCCGCTCAACTCCAGGTGAAACCACATAACATATTTCTTTGTCTTTGCATTGTAGATCACTTTGGGTCTTTCCATTAAGCAACCATTCGCAATATCACTCATAGTGTCCTGCAATGGTGACAAAGCAAGATTTTCATATTTCCAGTGGTTCAGATCTTTGGAAGAATATACATTAACCCCCTCAGAGGCACGCTTTCCTCTTTTCTCACCAAACCAGTACCACGTACCTTTCATATACAAAACTCCGCCTCCATGCGCATTAATCACTTCTCCGCTTTCATCACGCCAGACAGCGCCCGGATCATATGATGAATTAACGGATTGTATTTTTTTCTGGCCCGAACAACCTGTCAGCAGCATACCCGTTATTATCAAAACACAAAACGATCTTTCGTAGTAATTCATAACCTGAACTTAAATAAAAAAGTTTTAAAAGCCGGGAAAAAATTCCCGGCTAAACAACTACCATATATTTTTAAATAATAATTATGATATACTATTCATCACCTGATCACTCCCTACTCAGTTTTGTCCTCATCCGCTACAGCTTCCTCCCAGGTTTCCCACCGTGGCGTACCGGCATCATAGCCGTTATAACCAAAATTCTGGTTAAGTTTTCCTTTGTTGTTAGCTGTGATGGCAGCATTCGGAATGGGCCAGTAAAGGTTGCACTTATTCATTTTGTAATTGAGTGTGCGGTTGTTCGAGGTCACTCCTCCCCTGTTATAGATGCCGCCGTCGCGTACAACGCGCTGATACCAATAACTGCCGCCGCTCATATCCACACCCGAAGTCTTGTCATAGGTATCCACATTGTACGTGTTGCCCCATTCGTCGGGTTTGCCACTCAGCGCCAGGCAATAGGAAACCCGGCTCAATTCCATATGCCGCCATTCTTCGAGGTATAGTTCACGGGCGCGTTCATCCATTATGTCGCCGATGGTAACTGTTGGATAAAACTGTGTACAGCCAGCTCTTTTGCGCAATTCATTTACGTCTGTAGCAGCGCCTGCAGCATCGCCTAAATAGAATTTTGCTTCGGCGCGCAGCAAATAAGCTTCAGCCAAACGATAAAGATACCAGTCGGCAACGCTTCCTTTGGTGGCACCTGCATAGGCATTGGCGCCCAGGTTGGCTTCTGCCTCCACATCCTGTATAAAGATCTTATAGTGCGGCCAGTCGAACCAGCAGCGGATGGTATCCGCGCACAGGATAGCGCCCGTAGTCGGATGATAGAGCCGGAGGTTCTGACCACGATAGGTAGTTGTATTGGTCCCGTATTTGACCGAATCCATTCTTCCCCAGTTCCCTACTTTGCTGTTGTGCCTCAAATCATTATTATCCTCTATGCCATTAACCACCCACAATCCATGCTGCGCATAAGAGGTTGGACGGAAAACACCTATGCCCCGACCGATGGCCCTGCCGTAATCAAGGTCGGCCCGGTAGTTGGAATTATTACGGGCGTAAAGATCTTCTGCATTTTTTCCATCGGGCGATTTCAGGCTGCCATTATTTAAAGCAGGCCCGAAGATACGCATAGTAGCAAAAGCAATGTTCGACTGTGCGCCGCGGTTTGGCATACCCATGATCACCTCTGTATTGGAAGCGATCAACTTGTTTTCAGGGCGGTGTAAATCCCAGATCACATTACGGGTAATGGGCCAGGTCTTAGGCTCTCCGCCAGGGTAAAAGGTACCGAAGGAGTTCCTCATCAATGAATAACCTGACTGATTGATTAGTACGTCTGCCAGATCTTTGGCTTTCTGCCATTGACCGATAGCCAGGTAACATTTGATTAACAGCATACGGCATGCCCCTTTATTGACCATTCCTGTTTCAGTCATATCTTTCTGGTCGGGTACCCATTGTACGGCAAACTCCATATCTTTCGTAATCATGTCCAGGATAGCCGCCTTTTTTGTGCTGCGGTAATTTTGCTTGGGCACCTCCAGTATCTTAGTTATTAATGGTACATCGCCGTATTGAAAAACAAGCGCCAGGTAACGGAAGGCGCGGTGAAAGTAAGCTCTGCCTTTATAGGAATTTTTAGTAGCCTCACTTAAGGATGTTACTTTGTCTACATAGGTAAGAACGGTATTGGCATACTTGATGCCGTTATACGTTTCATCCCAAAAATGATTAATGTAATTACCATCATTGCCTGCGGGGCCTGCTGCCCCGGCAGTGGGGGTTAAATTATCAGCGAAATTATAGTTAACGGAATTTCCGTCAACATCGGTTTTGCCATAAACAGCCAGGTCTGAAAACATGTATTCTGTTCCTATAACAACAGAGTTGGTGTTCGCAGCGGTATTGGTCCAATAGGAACGTAAATCGCGGTCACTGATAGCCAATGCAGCCTGCAGGCCCGACTCAGTGCTAAAGGTGGCGGTCGGTTCGTAAAACGACAGCGGATCAGGCGACAGGAACTCCCGTTTACAGCCGCTAAAAAATATTGAACCCGATAAGACCAGCATCATCCCTGCTACGATCGATAATGCCTTTTTATTTTTAAATTTATATAAGTTCATACTTGTTTTTTTAGAAGGTTACATTCAAGCCAAGGGAAAAAATGCGGGTTGCCAGATTTCCTGTTTCGGGGTCACCATATTCCCAATCACGCTGCCATACAGCCACGTTGCGAACTGAACCATACAATTTTACTTTTTCAACATCCACTTTCCTGGTCCATGTTTTTGGGAACGTATAGCCTACAGCCACATTTTCAAAACGAATAAAGGAGCGGTCATACAACTTATCTGTTGCAGCGCCTGCAGGTCCCGTTGCATCCAGTCTCGCATACTTGTTGGTAGGATTTTCCGGTGTCCAGTACGCTTTGGAGAATGTATTAAAATTGGCGGTAATCAACGAACCTCCATTGTCCTTGTTCATATAGTTTCCCGAAAGACTCTTGTGCCCCATATACGAGTAAATATTGAACGAAAGGGTCAGGTTGCTGAAAAAAGTAAAGTCGTTACGCAACTGCCAGTTTACAGGCGGCGCTGTTTGCCCTAAAAACACTTTATCATTGTCGTTATAAACTGCGGTGGTAGATCCGTCGGCGTTTTTTTTGTCGTCAGCTGTATAATTATTGGCGATTTTGGGATCACCGGGACTTTGTCCGTATTTCCTGGCTTCTGCGGCTTCGCTTGCCTGCCAGATGCCCGTTACCTGGTGACTCCAGATAGCGCTGATGGGTTTGCCGATGAACCAGCCATTGCTCTTATCGTCCATTTCCTTAACGCCTATAACATTACCGTTTGCATCTAAAATATTTTCAGATTGATAATAGAGGTGCGTGATCGTGTTTTTGTTGTACGAAAAGTTCAGGGTTGTTCTCCATTCCACCACCTTGCTTTTAACATTTAAGGTGTTCACAGAGATCTCAAAACCTTTGTTTTGCACTTCTCCGAGGTTGGTGGTGATGCTGGCAAAACCGGTGAAACCAGGAAGGCGTTGAGCCATGATCATATCATGCGTTCTCATTGAATAGAATTCAACAGCTCCCGTGATGCGGTCATTCAGAAAACCATAGTCAAGACCTACGTTCAATGACGCGGTTTTCTCCCATTGCAGGTTTGGATTTGACATGCGATCAACCAACAAATACTTTACCTCTTCCATGCCACTTGCCACAATGTACCCCATCGTTGCGCCTGCGCCGGAACCAAGATTTGCCAGGGATACATAAGGATCTCCCAATGAACGGTTCCCGTTTTCACCGTAGGAGACACGCAATTTACCAGTACTCATGATGTGACTCCACTTAAAGAATTTTTCATTGGCAAACGACCAGCCGGCTGCCAATGACGGAAATGTTGCATAAGGATTTTTTTGCCCGAATGCTGAATAACCGTCACGACGCACTGATGCTGTCAACATATAGCGGTTGTCGTATGAATAGAAGGCCCGCGCCAGCAATGCATCGGCAGATTGGTGAGCATCCTCGGTTGAAAAGGTACTGTTTTCCTTTGTCGCATTCGATGTGTTGTGGAAACCCAAGGCATCAGAAGGCAGGATATTGCGGGCTTCGGTCCTGTCTTGCCAGTACCTGCGATCTTCGGCTTCCTGTACCAATGTCAGGCTCACCCGATGTTTCTTTGCGAATGTGTGTTCCCATGCCAGTGTGTTGTTCAACGACCAATCGAATCTTTTTGAATTCTCACGATCCACTCCCCTGTTTACAGCCAACATATCCGGCTCTGCAGCCGACATAAAATAGCGATTGTAGAACCACTGGTAACGCGGCGATGCGTTAAATGAGTAGGTAATATTAAATGGCAGCTTCACTTTAGCGGTCAGTATCGTATTAAGTACGGTGTACCCTTTCTCCAGGTCCAGATACTGCTTTTCAAAATCATAATTATACCCTCTTTTTATGGTTTCGTCACCCATCGGATACTGCGCCAGGCTTCCATCCGGATTTCTATAATGACTGTACGGAGAATTACGTATTGGATTGGATTCCCAATAATTTGTACCTAAGCCGGGTGCGAGGTCGCCGTCACTACGGTCTTGAAAATTCACATTGGCACCTATATCAAGCCATTTATTTACTTTTCCTTCCAGCTTCAGGTTGGAACGCACAGCTTTATAATTATTGTAGTTTACGGCGCCTTCGTTGCGCAGGTAGCCAACGGACATATAATAGTTCATTTTATCACTGGCGCCAGATACACTGGCGTTGTAATCCTGGTTTAAACCGGTACGAAAAGTATTATTATACCAATCGTAGGTATTACCTGCGAGGTAGTCCTTCAAAACCCCACCTTCAAGCCCCAGGCGTTTAGCATAAATACTGGCATCAGTTTCTCCGGCTGCATTAGTAGTGTATGCCCGCCATTGATCAATGCTCACCCCGTAATTGCCTGCATTTTCCGGAGAATCGAAATAACCAGGTTTAGTTACAGTAGCTGCTGTTTGATATGGCTCATAATTACCTGTAGTGGAGTTTGACCCATAAGTGGGCGTTTTATACCAGTCTTCGCGGTACTTCATGTAGGCCTGAGGCCCAAAAACTTCTCGGTAAGCGCTCTTTGTCGTTGCGCCTAAGTTAGAAGAGAAATTGACGACCGGCTTACCCGGCTTTCCTTTTTTGGTGGTAATGATGATTACCCCGCTTGCCGCTCTCGATCCGTAAATGGCTGCAGCCGACGCATCCTTTAGTACATCGATCTGGCTGATATCATCGGGATTGATCTCTGACAGTTCCCCGTAAAAGATCATTCCGTCCAGAATGATCAACGGATCATTATGCCCGCCGGCAGTATACACTGAGCGCTGCCCGCGGAGCTGCATGGAACCACCGCCTTTTGCGGAGGGATCGTACCCTACACTTAAACCCGGCGTTCCGCGAAGGATGTCCTGAACGGTATTCGGATTTTCATTGGCCAGATTTTCCGGGCGGATCTGTACTACCGAACCCGTAAGATCTTTTTTTCTTGCCTGGCCATAGCCAATAACTACTACATCATCCAATAACCTGGTATCAGGCACAAGCTTTATTTCAAGAACAGCAGCGTCTCCAACGGTGACAGTTTGTGTAACATAACCCGTAGAAGAAAAAACAATTTTTGCATTCGGCGCAATGTGCAACGAAAAATCACCTTTCATGTTTGAAATGGCGCCGTTACGGCCATTCTGTTCAGAAACCGTGACGCCTGGAACAGGCTGGCTGGAATAGGCATCTATTACTTTTCCGGAGATGAGCTTTGACTGGGCAAAAACTCCCGGCGAAATGGCTATCAAAAGAAATAATGACAGCACATATTGCCGCATGACAAAAAGGTAAAAGCTTTTCGTTTTACAAAAGTTTACAATTCTCATAAGCAATCATTAAATGTGTGAATACAATAGTTTTGGATAATTGTCCCGTGAAAATATGTGTTCAAATCACCTTTATCGGGGTGTAATCCTGAATAAAAGGGGGCTAATCAGGATTTGCCCCTCTTTCAAGTGTCACTATTGTTCCATAAAATGATCAGTTGGCCCAGCCTGGGAATTACAATTATAAAAAAGCCCCGACGATGCCGTCAGGGCTTACTAACCAACTGCTTTTGCGGTATGAGCTTGCTTATTCCTTTATTATTTTCCTGGACAATATGTCATTTCCATTGTGAATTATTACATGGTAAACGCCTGCCGCAAGTTGTTTTACCGGCAGTTGCTGTACCGTATTATAAATAGCCGCAGCAGCAACCTGGATACCTGCCTCATTATACACCTGACAATAAGCGCCTCTGTGTACCAGGGCTAACCTGATCATGAGGTTCTCTTTGACAGGGTTTGGATACAACTGAACTCCTTTTTCAACCGCGTTTGCCTGATCGGAAACAGCCAAACCAGCACTGGCCGATGCCACACGCGATGCAAAAGTAATTACCTGGTATTTTTTGAGTTCCAGGCCCGATGCAAGCTGGTTTACCTCAGTATCGGACAGTGCATAATTATAGATGCTGAATTCGTCAATAAGACCATTGAGCAATGGGTCATTGAATTGCGACTTGCCCAGATAGTTCTGCGTAGTGGCGCCCAGGTCTGCCGGATGCATAGTAACGGCATTATTACTTGCCACAGCCTGACCATTCACATACAGTTTCACGGCCGGCCCTGACTGAGAGACAGCTATATGTGTCCAGGTATTCAAAGGAAAGGCAAACGGATAACTGACCAGTTGTTCGGCGCTGCCGTTCTTGATCCCGTAACGCAGTATGGGCAATCCGCCGGTTGTTCCTGCCTGTGGTGTCAGGAACATGTATTGATTGGTACCGCTTCCAAAATCGAAAATGCGCATCCAGCCCGAAAGGCTTTTTATATTCACCCATGTTGCAATGGTGAAATCAGTTAATTCACTTATTGGTCCTTTGTCTTTCAGGTATGCATACGAGGTGGCAGTTCCATTGAGCTGCAGCGCCTGTCCTTTATAACCTGTACCACGAACAGCACCGGATGCAAACAGGGCATGATCACCACCCCAATTGTCTTCTGCCAATAAACCGGCTGTATCATCAAAACTGATATGCAAGTGCTGGCCCTGCACCGGTTTACCCCACAACCCCGTTGCCGGGCTCTGGCCGGCATCGTTATAGGCCATCACCTGGTAATAATACCCCTGTTCATTCGTGAGGCCTTTATCTACATATTTCAGTGAATCAAGATCCGGTGCAATTGTATCATATGGCCCCGACTGTGCAGCCGCACGCAGCACTTTGTATTTTGCGTCGTATTGAAAGTCCCATGTAAGGGTAATGCGCGTATCGCCAGATGCAATGCGCGGGTGAAGCACACTGTCAGGCGCCTGTAAAACAGGTGTTGTAATGAGTAGCGTATCTCCATTGGCGCTTTCACCTCCTGAATTCAGCGATGCAATGGTATAATAGTATGTAGTATCAGCTGTCAATCCTTTGTCCTGGTAAGTACTATCCTTTAAATAATCTGCCACCACAGTATAAGCGCCATTACGTGACTGGCTTCTTTTTAACCTATAAGAGCGGCCGTTCGTAACCGCTGTCCAGCTCAGGTTTACCTGGGTGGCAGCAACAGCCTTACCAGCCAGCACCGGAGGTTGAGCCCTGAGATCTCTTGTGAATAAAAGATCGGCTGAATACCAGGATTTTCCGCCTTCATAGCTGATCGCGTATAAGCGGTAGCGGGCCGTGTCATAGATAATACTGTCTGAAAAGATCACCGTTTTGCCTTCTGTGTAATTAGAATCAAGGAACAATTCGCCGAGTTGGATATAACCAGTATCACTATTTCTTTTGCGTTCAATTACATATTTAACCCCAAGGTCTCCATTGATATCCAGCCAGGACAGGTTCACCTTTTTATAATCTTCAGACAGCGATCCTTTCAACACCGGCGCTGCTATGTGCCAGGTGTGGTTATAGCTGTCAGCAGGCTTGTAAATGGCCGGATCTGATGTATAAGCCAGGGCTGATCTGTTAGCAGCATAATATTTTCCTGCAGGAGTAAGTGTATCGGCCAGCACCATTGCACGCTGGTATTGTACCCAGTTGTAAATAGAATACCGTTCTACAAAGGAAGTGGTATCAAGTACCTGTAAGATCAACTTTATATCGCTTAACTGCTTTTGCAATGCAGCCGCTGTATCTGTTGGCCACGCTTCACCCGTCCAGTTAGCCCCGTTATTCCACTCTGTGATCCAGATAGGGCGCTTGTTGCCATACTGATTGAAGGCGCTCAGCAATCCGCTGTACCAGCTGTCTGCACGACCACCACTAACCCGGCTGTTCCAATAACAATGCACTGCGGTAAAATCAATCCGGTAATTTAAACTGTCTGCCTTATCCATAAAGCGTTTAAGCCAGCTGTTAGGTGAACTTGGCGCGGGTGAGCCCAGGCGAAAACCGGATTGTAACAATTGTGGCCATTGGTCGATGGCCTGCTCAACGGTCATGTTGGCCTGATCGGTATGGTCGGGTTCATTGAATCCGAGCAGATGGTTGCTGTTCTGTTTATTATATATGGTATTGAAATCGGGCCAGCCCCCATTTTGCCTGATGGGAACGTATTGGGTATTCACCGTGGTAGCGCCGCCTGCACTCCAATCGTAACTCCAGGTTGCATTGACCTGCTCCAATGGAGCACCGCCACCGGCCCATCCTTTTTTACTTACATAATCCCATTTAAAGGCACGTATAAATGAAACTTTGCCATAAAGGCCTTTGGGCATAACCGGCACGGCTATCTCCTGCATATCGGCGATGTACACTTTGCTGAAACCAAGCCCTTGTGCATTAGAACCGATTGTTACCGAATAGCCTCTTTTTAGTTTGAATGATCTGAACCGGTTATCGTAGGCGCCCAGGCTGTCATGGATAGTAAAGATCTCATAGCTTGCTGAATCGCCCGTGAAATTCTCACCGGTGAACAGGGTGATCGCTTTTTGCTGCGAAGCAATACCATTGGGTATTACAACCGACCCGTTGCCATAGATGGCAACACGTACATTGGCTCCATTGCCGGCCGGCTGACCATTTACGCTTACGGCGCCTAACCAGTCGCTGATCACCTTCGACGGTTTTATATTGTCAAAGAAAAGCCAGGAATCATCGTTGTTCAGGGTAACCTCAGCATTTACAAACGGGGTGTTGTCTCCGGTCAAATGCACATCGGTTTTGCCGGGCACTACAAAGTTGGTGTTAAACGTGGTGGGTATAGCCTGCCGGTTCCCGGTAAGGATGACCGTTTGCCGCGGGCCGTTCACCAATGCATCGGGTGCATAAGCGCCTGCTGAATAGCTCGCCGCTACAATTTGCATGTTTACGGCGCCAGCAGGATAGTTTTTACCAAAAACGAACCGGGGTACTACTTCGCCATTGGCGATTAATTTGTACAGGCTTACTTCAGCTATTGCAAAAAGGGCCCAATCGCCGGTAATTGTAATGTAATACTGTCCGGCTGCCTGTGCACTAAAGGAAAAATCTTCCTGTGTAAGCACCCGGGTGCCGGTTGTATTGAATGTTTGGGATGCCATACGGCTCGCAACGGTGGGTGTTGTACCAATGCCTACCGTCATAGATTTAGGTCCGCTGCCAGCATTGTTGATATACGCTTTCAGCCAGGAGAATTTATAGCGTTGATTGGCTTCCAGTGTCACCGGGAAACAATAGGCCATGCCGGACGCGCCATTAAAATCCCAGCGGATATACATGATTCGCCCGGTATAGAGGGAACCGTTATAGGTTTCTGTATTTGTTCCTGACGACGCGTTGATATCCAGGTAACGAACGCCGCTACCCGAATTGGCTACATTGAAGATACTGGTGTCGCCATCGCTGCGTTTCCACCCGTACCTAATCGGCTTTCCCAATGTATCGGGTGGTATGCCTCTCCAGTTGGCCAGTAAGTTGGGACCGGTTATAGTATCCATGGAAGGAGGAGTAGTTTCCACGCCATTGACAATATCTTTAATGGTGGTTAGTGGTTTGGACTGCAGGTAAGCGCCATTCTGGTAGAAATGCGCCGTGTCGTTTTTGACGGCTACCCTTATCACATATTCATCTGCAGCCCTTGTAGCAGACAGGGTTTGGGGAGCAGTTAGTGAGGCGGTGTTTGCCAGCCGTGCCGTATCGAGTGATAGCCTGAAGCCTTTGAATAACTGATCACGGCCTTCCAGATCAAGGCCGCGGCCGTTGGCGCTGCTCACCCGGGCTTTTACTTCCAGTGTATAGCTGCCAGGTAAAGCCAGTGGCATCATTACAGTGTCGGTTTGACTGCTGTTCGTAAAAGACCGGTTGGTTATCAACGTTTGTTCAAGTGTTCCTTTTACGGGCAGGCCGGGCGCCTGTGCAAAGACAGCGCTATGCAGCCCCGGCACCAATAAGGTGATGAGTAGTAAAAATCTTTTCATATGCAAGGTTTCGTTAATTATAAAATCGTTCGCGATCTCATGAGGACGAGTGCCGGCCTGGTGCAAAATACGGTTTACCGCTGCCGAAGACAGGGGGTAATCAGTAATAAACAGGGGGAAATCAAGATTAAAAAGCGATCCGGCGGCTAATTATCATCAGTGTCATCAGTGGAGGAATGTTTGCCGCGTCCTTTACGGAAAGTTTTTACGTAGTCAGAGGGTCTTAGTCCGAACAGCCTTGTAAACTGCTCACGGAAATATTTGAGATCATTGAAACCCGATTCAAATGCGGCCTGGGTAATATTACAATCGGTTTCCATAAGTAATTTAGCGGCTTTGCGAAGCCGTATAAACCGGATAAAAGCTGTTGGCGGCTGGCCGCAGATCGATTTGATCTTCTTGTACAGGTTCGATTGCCCCATGTGCAGTTCAGCGGCTAACATTTTTATCCCAAAATCCGGATTGTCGAGATGTTCTTCAACGATGTGAATGCAGTTATCAAGAAATTGCTGGTATTCCGGCGCTACTTTATAAGCAGTCTTTCCAAAAGTGATCGTATTATAGAAATATTTTTGCAGCGTGGTGCGGCTTTTGAGAATATTTTGTACCCGTGCCATTAATAAATCTTTATCGAACGGCTTGGTGATATAATCGTCTGCACCTCCTTCCAAACCATCCAGCCTGGTTTGCTGGGCGCTGTTACCCGTTAGCAGAATGACCGGGATATGGCTTAAATTAGGATCTTCTTTGATATTGATACAAAACTCAATACCACTAGTGCCCTCCATATTAATATCACTAATGATAATGTCGGGGATCTGTTTACCGGCCAGTTTTAAACCCTCTGTAGCATTATTAGCAGTAAATACCGTAAACTTTTCTGCAAAGAATCCCGAAAGGTAAGCCACCGTTTGGTCGTCGTCATCCACGACCAGTATGGATTTTTTTTCATTCACCAGTGCATCGAGTTCGCTTAATTTGTTCGTTTCGCGCCCAGCTGTTTCGGATGGGTAATCGCTTTCAACCAGTTCCTGGAAAATTCCGGTTGATGTTGTTGCTGACGGCATGATCAACTCCTCGTCAATGTGTTGGGTCCCTTTCAGGAGCTGGATATGAAATGAGGTTCCCTTTCCCTCCTCGCTTTCATACCAGACAGCGCCTTTCAGGCTGTTCATAAAATGCTTTACAAGATATAAACCAATACCAAAACCGGGTTTTGCAGGTGTGCTATGTCGCACCTGGTAAAACCGTTCGAACAATTGGTCGCCTACATGGACCGGAATGCCATAACCTGTATCGTTCACCGACAAGATAGCCTTATCGGTATCTTCTGTCAATTCTACGGAAATGCGGCCTCCGGCCGGCGTATATTTAAAAGCGTTGGATAAGAGGTTTAGAAAAACGATCTCCAGTTTTTCGCGGTCGGAATATATTTCAACGGGATCGGGTGGTGTTTTGTATGTATAATGGATATTGCCGGTTTGAGCCTGGTGCTCAAACGCCAGGAAAACCTCCCTGCATAAAACATTGAGATCAAGTTGTACGATGCGAAGCCGGTCTGCACCTGCTTCTGCCTTACGGAATAAAAGCAACTGGTCAACAAGGTTCAGCAGCCTGCGGGCATTGCGGTAAACAAGTTTCAGTACACCATGGTCCTTTTTATTTACGTCACTGCTTTGCAAAAGCTCTTTTACAGGGTTAATGATCAAACTGATGGGTGTTCTGAATTCGTGGGTAACATTTGTGAAAAAAGACAGCCGCCTGTCATTGATCTCCTGCTCCTTTTCAATTCTTATTTTTTCCATTTCGGTTTCAGCAAGGTGGATCTTATATTCAGCCTCTGCCTTTTCCCGTTCCGCTTTTTCTTTACTGGCATTTGCTTTTGCCAGCGCTATGTCATATTTAAGTTTCGCCTGGTTTATTCTATAGCGTTGGTAAAAAACAACTGCCCATATAAAAAGCATTGCATACAGGCCGTAAGCCCACCACGACCGGTACCAGGGCGGCAGCACTTTTATCCGCAGGGTCAGTTCTTTCCCGGACCAGTTGCCTTCCGTATTGGTGGCCCTGACATGTAACAGATAGTTCCCTTCATGCAGCTTCGTATAATTCGCCTGACGGATGTTTCCAATATAATTCCAGTCTTTATCCCACCCTTCCAGGAAAAACGCATACCTGATCTTGCCAGGTTTGCCATATTCCAATGCAGTAAAATTAACAGACACGGAAGCATCGTTGAATGGCATTTCAATGGCCGTAATTCTTCCCTGCAAGGTTTGCTTAATATAAGCACCAGCCTGAGACAATGGCTGGTTATTAATATACATATCTGTCATGAGCACGGCAGGGTTGTTTTTAGCAACCGGAACAACTGCAGGATTAAAAATATTAAAACCACGGATCCCTCCAAAGAGCATTTCGCCGGTGCCGAGTTTCAGCGCGGCGCCATACAGGAACTGGTTGCTTTGCAACCCATCATCCTGAAAATAAGTTCTGAAAGTATTGGTTTTATTATTGAATTCGGATAACCCGTTGAACGTACTCATCCAAAGGTTTCCATTGCCGTCTTCGAGGATATTCAATACGCCGTTGTTCGACAGCCCATCTTTTGCCGTGAATCGTTTTAACAGTTTCCCGCTTTGACGGTCAACAAGAATAAGCCCTCCCCCTTCTGCTCCTACCCACATATTGCCAGCCTTGTCTTCAAGGATGGCGCGCACCGGTTTGCCGATCTCATAGCGAACATGGTGTTTATCGGCCGGGTCGATCCTGATCAGTTCGTGCGCAGTCCCGGCCCATAATACACCGCTTTTATCCTGGTAAATGGATAGCAGGTCTACGAGGTGCTGGCTAAACACTTCAAAGCGGTCTTTCTCCCGGTTCAGATAATAAAGCATTCCACTGCCAAATGTGGTGGCCCATAACACCTTGTTCGTGTCTTCAAACATGATCCACACGTTTTCGTTTATCAGGCTTTCAGATTCATTCCTGCACTTATAGGGGATAAAAGTTTTATTTATGTTGTTCCACTTGTTAATGCCTCCGCCAAAAGTGGCCACCCATACATCGCCTTTGAAGTCCTGTATAATGCTGCTTACGTGGTTATTGGTCAATGAGCCTGCTTTTGCAGGATCGTTTTTATAATTGGAAAACGTGCCAGTCTTCCTGTCCCACAGGCTGAGTCCGCCACCATCGGTTCCTACCCAGATGGTTCCATCGCTGTGTTCGAGAAAACAGGAAGCAAAATTACTTATAAGGCCGTTTCTACCGTATTGGGTATGCGAGATAGTATGAAAGAATTGCTGTTCGGGATAATACATATCAATCCCTCCATTGAGTGTACCTATCCATTTTCTACCGTCCCTGTCTTCATAAATTGCCGACACCACTTCACCCGATAACTCATAGGGGCTGTCGCCTGTCTTCAATTGTTTTATGGTAAGGTTCTGCTGGTCAAGGACCACTGCGCCGCCTCCACGGTAGCCTACCCATATTTTGTCTCCTTTGTCAATCAGCAGACTGACAATTTTATTTGGCTGCCGGTTTGTACTTTGACGGGAATATTTGAGTTGCAGGGATTGACTGGCCGGCTGGTACTGATACAGGGCTGCTGTTGCACCTATCCACAGGTTGCCCTGCTTGTCGAATTGCATTACTGCGGCATCACCGAACTGCGTTTTTACAGGGACAATTTGCTGTGTTTTTTCATTTAACCGGTAAAGTCCCAGCCGGGCAATAAACATCCACACGTTGCCTGTTCTGTCTATTGCAATAGAAGTAACATTGTAACCGGTTGTGCTGCTGCCATTTTCAAACAGCGGGATCTGCTTTGCAATACGTTTGCCTTTCGTTGCCACCATGAGACCGTTCCCATTGGTACCAATATATACATTACCGGTTTTGTCAACTGCCATACTGCCGACGTGACTTGTAATTCGATTTCTTTTACCATTGTCGTGCCGCTGGTATGATGCAAGGTGAAATTTGCCGGCAACCATATCATATATACCAATGCCCTGGCCTGTACCGACCCACAAATTATAGCTGCTGTCTTCAGTGATTACGTAGATAAAATTATGAGGTAGAGAATTGGTGTCTTCCAGAACGTTTCTGAACACGTTGAAGTCATAACCATCAAACCGGTTTAATCCGTCATAAGTACCAAACCACATAAAACCTTTGTGATCCTGAAAAATACACCGAACGGAATTATTAGAGAGGCCACGGTCTATATTTAACCGGCTGATTGGTATGGAGTCGCCGCCTATGGCGGGAAAGCAGCTTGTTAAAAAAGCAAGCAACAGTCCAAGTTGAACAGGCAATCGTTTAGTGTAATATGTAAGCAAGTTTTGGGTAGCAGTTTAGTTACAATAAGGACCCATTTTAAAAAACGCTACAAGCAAATATAAAAAGAATAATAGCAACTTAAGCGTCAATCAAACGTTTATAATGGTCTGATTAATTCCATACACCAAACTTGTCAAAGGCGTACAATTGTTGTTATAGTTGCCAGTAATCAGCTAATTGCTAACAGGTTACAAATTGGCATCTTTATTCGCGACATGTCATACCTGTTTGCTGATATTCCAAAACCCGGGATGGAGCGTGTTTTTACCGACGCCGCTGGCAGTCCTGTTCACTTTGAGGTTGGAGTGATGAACATTCCGCAGCCGGAAGCTATATAAACTAAAAGTTCCTGCCGCATTACGGCAGGAACTTTTTCAGCTTAATGTATTACATTTTTGAAGATAATACTTCTGTCAGCTTTTTCGTACGATAATCAACGTGATGCGCGTTTACAACGGGGTCATGATTAACCGTTAAAACACCACCTTCAAAACTGTAGGCCCTTACTTCGGAAGTAACGGTTCCATCATTTTTGATGTGAATTTTTTGCAGGATCTCTTTCAGGGCTTCTTTACCCATATCATCAGCAGCGATGAATTTAAAGGTTTCAATAATGGGTTTGAAGTAAATGTCGGTAAAGTACTCCTCGTACCTGTCGGCATAGTCAGGGGCAGCAAGCGTGTCCCATTCAACGGAAAACTCAATAGGATAACCGGCAATTGAGTTGATCTCTTTTTCCAGTTCGGGAAATTTAGTGTCCTGGAAACTTTTAATAGCTCTTTTTTCAACGAGACCCATGATGATGTATTTTTTACCAATATACAGTTGAATTGTTTCCAGTGAAAATCTCCGAATTAATGTGATTGGGTATAATGATTAACACTTACCTTGTTAAGCACTGGTAATCAATGGCTAGCAAATGTGTTAACTAAACGTTAACGTTATGCGTTTTGTTAATACCCCATTTTCCGCAAAGAAATTTGTCACAATACATGCATTATCGGGTTATAGGTAAGAACAAATTTTAAAAATTACACAGATATACACCAGCGCCTTTTCTTTAAAAAAATCACCTTACATTTTGGACAGGAATTTTCAATTCCGTAATATTGCATCCCATTTGAAGGACGGGGTTTACTGATTATAAGTCTTTGATTTTAAAGCGGTAAAGCAGGTTCTTTAGAAAGAAAAGCCCAGATGGCGGAATTGGTAGACGCGCTAGACTCAAAATCTGGTTATCGCAAGGTAGTGCAGGTTCGATTCCTGTTCTGGGCACTTTTAAACCCTGTAAGTCATTGATTTACAGGGTTTTTTTATTTTTGGTGTGTCGTTTTCTTCCGTTTTTTACCCCTTTCTGCCACTATTAATGACACAAATTTGACACATCTCATGACACACCGAAAAAATGTTCCTTTCCCGGCACAAAACCAACACTGTCGGGTATCAAAAAACCGCCAAAAAAGGCCCCATTTCCTTCATTTGACACACCAAATGACACACGGTTTGACACACCATTTGGGACATAACTTCTCCTCTCTCAGCGTGTTAGCCAAAATGGCAGTAATGGCAAACACCTTGCGGCTATTTAACAAAAATTATTCTATCCGCTTTTTACCCCTTTCTACCCATTTGATAAAAGCCGGCCAAATGACTGCTTATAAGATGGCAGAGCAAATTGGCATGGCACACTCCTTGAACTTTACTTCTTCCACTATTTAAACCCCTTTCTTATGAATTTCATTC